>JACVQI010000135.1 GCA_015661095.1 Gammaproteobacteria bacterium | reverse complement strand
CTCGTAAATAAGATGGAGTTTGGCGCCCTGGTCCTCGCCCTGTACCTGGATCACGCCGTGGGCGATGTGGCTGGCATGGTTGCCGTCCATATCGATGATGCCGTAGCCGGTGATTAGCGAGCCTGGATCGATACCGAGGATTCTAGCCCGCATTTCTCAGCGCCTGTCGCCACGGTGGTAGAGTCGGCGTCCACAGATAGGTGGTGGCGAGAAATGCGCGCTGGTCATCTAGTTAAGTTGCGCCAGGATTGTATCCGGTATGTCGGCATTGGAATAAACTTTCTGGACATCATCCAGATCTTCCAGCATATCGAGTAACTTTACCATCGACTCCGCCGTGTCCAGCTCCAGTGTCATGGTGGATGCCGCCTGCATGGTGATCTCGGCTGCTTCCGGCATATGCCCGGCATTCAGCAGGGCCTGTTTGACGTCGAGAAAGGTGTCCGGGCTGGTGATGATATCGATACTGCCGTCCTTGTGGGTGATGACATCCTGGGCGCCGGCCTCGAGCGCCGCCTCCAGCAAAGTGTTTTCGTCACTACCGCGGGGATAGGAAATAAGTCCGGTCTTCTTGAACTGATAGGCGACGGAGCCGTCGGTGCCGAGATTGCCGCCGCATTTGGTAAAGGCGTGTCGGACTTCGCCGACGGTGCGGTTACGGTTGTCGGTCATGCAATCGACCATGACCGCCACGCCGCCAGGGCCATAACCTTCATAGACGATCTCTTCCAGGTGTTGTCCTTCTTCGCCACCGGTGCCGCGCTTCACGGCCCTGTCGATAGTGTCTTTCGGCATACTATTGGACCTGGCCACATCGATGGCTGTCCGCAGCCGCGGATTCATGCCTGGATCGCCGTCGCCCATGCGCGCGGCGACGGTGATTTCACGAATTAACTTGGTGAAGAGTTTGCCACGTCTGGCGTCCTGCTTGCCTTTACGGTGCTGGATGTTAGCCCATTTACTGTGTCCTGCCATAAACTACTCAAGCTCTGATGGTAATGCCCGGTAGTTTAACATTTGCACGGGTGACACCCAAGGGAGCTGCCTCAGCCGGTTTTTTATCAGCCGGGTTCAGGCGTGCTGGAACGATCCGGTTTGTAGGAACTGACAGGTTTGCTGTACCACTGCCTCGGAAAACAACATGGCGGTATGGCTGACCGGCAGTTCGATGTGATCAGTCATGCCAGCCAACCGGGTTTCCGCCACCGCCACCGTTCCGTCGCTGGGCTGGGGCAGGCCCGGTATCAATAATCCCAGTCCCAGCCGCCGGTTTCCGGCAATGCTACCCAGTTCGTGGCCAGCGGGCCAGGGTGGCACTGCTCCCAGCAATCCATGTTGGGTGCTTCTGCCGAGCAGGTATTGGCCTGCCAGATAACTTGCCAGGCCAGCGGCGGCTGTGCTGCCGTTATGCGGTGTACCCAGTGTCACGACCCGGCCCGGCCGTTGTTGCGGGAAGTGATGGAACAGATGGCGGATGATGATGCCGCCCAGGCTATGGCCGACGAAGTGTACTGTTTCGGCAGCTTGTCGCCTGACAAAATCGTTTAAATCCATGGCGCTTTCAAAGGGCGAGTTGCTCCGTGTTGGATAAGTAAACTGAGTGGTCTGATACCCGGCGCTTTCCAGACGCCGGCGTAGCCAGCCCATCTCCAGTCCGTTGACCCAGAGGCCGTGCACCAGCACCACTATTGCTTTGGACATTCGTGTTTTTTAAATGGGGTCGTGCCGCTGCCAGGAAGAAAGTGAAAAGTATAAAGTTAAAAGTGGAAAGAGATAGAGGTGATGAAAAATTATTTATACTTTGTACTTTACCCTTTTAACTTTTCACTGTTCTTAAGCGTCCCCGGCCAGTTGTTTTTGTTGTTGAGTGAAATCCAGCAGGCGTTTGATGGGCAGGTTGGCTCGCTTAATGATTTCGGGCGCTACTGCAATTTCATTGGCGCCACTTTCCAGTGTTTGTACGGTACGGCGCAGGGTATTCATGGCCATCCACGGGCAGTGGGCGCAGCTCTTGCAGGTGGCGCTGCGGCCGGCGGTCGGGGCCTCGATGAAGGTCTTGCCCGGGGCCAGTTCCCGTAGTTTGTGAAAGATACCCTTGTCGGTGGCGACGATGAATTCCTCCGCGTCCAGGGTAATGACCGCCTGGATGATGCCGGTGGTGGAGCCAACGACGTCCGCTTGCCGAATGACGGCGGCGGGTGATTCCGGGTGCACCAGCACCTTGGCCCTGGGGTGTTGCCGGCGCAACTGTTCGAGTTCGATACCCTTGAATTCCTCATGCACGATGCAGGCGCCCCGCCACAACAGCATGTCAGCGCCGGTTTGTTCCTGCACGTACTGGCCGAGGTATTGGTCTGGCGCCCAGATGAATTTCTGCCCTTGCGCATGCAGATGTCTGATGACGTCGACGGCGCTGCCGGAAGTGACCATCCAGTCGGCCCGGGCCTTGACTGCTGCGCTGGTGTTGGCATAGACCACGACGGTGCGGTCCGGGTGTGCGTCACACAAGGCATTGAAGGCCGCGCTGGGGCAGCCGATGTCCAGCGAACATTCCGCGGCCAGCGTTGGCATCAGTACGCGTTTCTCCGGGTTCAGGATCTTGGCGGTCTCGCCCATGAAACGCACTCCGCAGACGATCAAGGTCTGTGCCTCGGTCCGGATCCCGAAACGGGCCATTTCCAGGGAGTCCGAGACACAACCGCCGGTCTCGTCCGCCAGCATTTGCAGATCCGCGTCGGTGTAATAATGCGCGACCAGAACGGCGTTATGTTGTTTTAATAATATCTTGATGCTTGCCTTCAGTTCATTGCGTTCAGCAATTGGCAACAGCTCGACGTCCGTCTCCGGTACGGCAGACGGAGGCATGCGGTAATCTTTCAATTCCGCTTGCGGGCTGGTGGTGCGCATAGGGTTATGACCGTCTGCCGCTGCTGGAATTCAGGCTGGTCGCCTGGTCAGTCGGCCGCTTCCGGTTGTGCCGGCCGCGTCAGTTGGATGCCCAATTCCCGCAACTGCTCCGGCGAGGCCGGTGAGGGCGCCGAGGTCAGCGGGCAACCGGCGGTCTGGGTCTTGGGGAAGGCGATGACGTCGCGGATGGAACTGGCGCCGGACATGAGCATCACGATCCGGTCCAGGCCAAAGGCAATACCGCCGTGGGGCGGGCAGCCATACTGCAGGGCATCGATCAGAAAACCGAATTTTTCCCGGATTTCGTCCGGTCCCATGCCGAGCAGATTGAAGACCGCGGATTGCATCTCCTTGTTATGAATACGCACGGAACCGCCGCCCAGTTCCGTACCGTTCAGCACCATATCATAGGCGCGCGACAGGCACTGCCCCGGGTTCGCCGCCAACGTGACCGGATCATCGATCTGCGGCGCGGTAAAGGGATGATGCAACGATGCCCAGCGCTGTTCGGCCGCATTGTATTCGAACATGGGAAAGTCCACGATCCATAACGGCCGCCATTTGCTGGTATACAGATTCAGATCTTGCGCCAGCTTCGAACGCAAGGCGCCGAGCGCATCATTGACGATCTTGGACACGTCGGCGCCGAAAAAGATTACATCATTGGTCGCCGCTTTGGTCCGCTGCAGAATCGCGGTGATAACGTCATCGGGCAGGAATTTCAGGATCGGTGATTGCAGCCCGGCCCGGCCGGCGCTGAGGTCGTTAACCTTGATATAGGCCAGGCCCTTGGCGCCGAAGTTGGTGACGTAGGCGGTGTAATCATCGATGGCGCTGCGGGCCAGCTTGCCGCCTTCGGGAAGCCGTAAAGCCGCGACCCTGCCATCGGCACGGTTCGCGGGTCCGGAAAAAACCTTGAATTCTACCGTTTTGACCAGGTCGCTGATTTCGACCAGCTCCAGCGGGTTGCGCAGATCCGGCCGGTCGGTGCCGAAACGCGTCACGGCTTCCGCATAGGTCATGCGCGGGAATGGCGCCGGCAAATCGACAGCAATGGCCTCCTGAAACAGGCGCCGGATCATGTTCTCCATGACGCCGGTGATGTCGGTTTCATGCATGAAAGAGGTTTCGATATCCAGTTGCGTGAATTCCGGTTGCCGGTCCGCCCGTAAATCTTCATCGCGAAAACAGCGCACGATCTGATAGTAGCGATCCATGCCGGCCATCATCAACAGTTGTTTGAATAACTGCGGCGATTGCGGCAGGGCGAAGAAGTGGCCGAGGTGAGTGCGACTCGGCACCAGGTAATCCCTTGCCCCTTCCGGTGTGGCCTTGGTCAGCATCGGCGTCTCGATTTCGATGAAACCTTCGCCGTTCAGAAATTCGCGCATGATGCGGCAGACATGGGCGCGCAGGCGCAGGTTGCGTTGCATGGCCGGTCGCCGCAGGTCGATATAGCGGTAACGCAGGCGGATATCGTCCTGGACGTTTTCTTCATCCAGCTGGAAGGGTGGGGTTTTGGCCTGATTCAGTACCTCTATCTTACGGCCGAGCACCTCCACTGCGCCCGTGGCCAGATCCGGATTCACCGTGCCCTCGGGCCGGTGTCTGACGCGGCCGTTGATCCGGATCACATATTCGTTACGGACGCTGTCGGCGATGCCGAAAGCCTCCGCCTGTTCCGGATCGAAAACCACTTGCGCGAGACCTTCGCGGTCACGTAGATCAATGAAAATCACGCCGCCATGATCGCGCCGGCGGTTAACCCAGCCGCACAACTCCACATCCTGGTCGATCAATGAAGTATCAAGTTGTCCGCAATAGTGGCTACGCATGATTATCTCGTCGTGGAAAAAAATATCTCAAAAAAGAACTTTTTTACCGGTAAAAAGTGCGGCATCTTACGGGCCGCACATGGAATGCGCAAGCCTGGCAGCCGTATTATGCCGGATTCAGGACTGGAAAGCCTGCATTCATGAGGTTTGTGATTATGTGTTTTGGCGATCCCTGGCTGCGTCATCGGCATGGGTACATCCTGGTTTTGGTCAGTCCCGTCAGGTTGAACCACTGGCATCCTGCTTACTGGTGGAACTGCTGGCGTCCTGTTTGCTGGTGGAGCCAGTGTCTTTGCCGGAGGAACTGCTGGCGTCCTGTTTGCCGGCGGAACTGCTGTCTGCGGCTGCCGGTTTTTCGGCCGGTTTGGTATCATCCTTTTTAGCCGTGGCTGTATCCTTGTCCGCAGGCGGTTTTTTCGGTTTGTCTTTGAAATCCGTCGCGTACCAGCCCGTGCCCTTCAAGCGGAAGGATGAGGCTGACATCAGTTTTCGTAAACTGTCCGTATCGCATTTCGGGCAGGTCAATAACGGGTCATCATCAATTTTCTGGATGCATTCAAGCCTGTGATCACACTTTTCGCATTGATATTCGTAAATCGGCACGGATACACCTCAAGATTATCAGGATGGGGAGAAAATAGGGGTATTGGGCCATAAAATCAATAGCGTGTGGGGTAAAACCCTGCAAAATTCGAACAAAATATGTTTCCGGGTTTGGTCATGCCATGGAATCTCCGGTATGATTCGCGCCTCGAAAAACAGTTAAAAGTTGAAAGTTAAAAGTAAATTGCGGCAGAACGAGTTATATAACCGGGACACTCGATACGAAGTTAACCACTTTCCACCGGACTTTTAATCCGATGGTCGCAGGTTCGATCCCCGCACGGCCCACCAATTATTAGACAGCCAGCCGCATCTCGCTTTCGATGGGTCCAGACTAGCAAAGATTGAGAGTACCCATCATGTGAACCATATATGAGTAGACAACGGGACACGGATAAGGCCATTCGCAACCTGATGCATTGGGCGGAACGGCCCGAATGGGCTTTGGAACAGATATCCGTGTTCAACGCCCATCTCGCCCCGGTGGGCGAGGGCCTTGGCTACAGTCAGGATGAACTGGACCGGGAACTGGCCGAACACGGCTACGGAGGCATGCTGTTTGGCATACTGTTTGAGGATTTCATCAGCCGCGACCCGGCGCCGGATGGCAAGAACATCATTGACGACTATCTGAAGCACCGAGGCTGGCGCGAGAGCGTACACGGACGCGGTTATCTGCGGTTGCTGCGCAATTCCGCGCTCTCCCTCTACGAAGTGGCCGGGGTTTCGCGAGGCTTCCATTGCGACGTGCGTGATCTGGTGCGTGGCGGCGAACCCGTCCGTGTCCATGAACACATGGGCACGCAAAACCTGGTCCAGTGGGATCGTATCGCGGCGCGGATGCTGAAATTGGATGGCAAATATATTTTTTCTGGCGGGATCCTACCGTATCCTCAGGAAGCCGCGCAAAGCCTGCTCAAGGCGCTGCATGACACACGAAAAAAATTAACAAAGACACTCTCGCGTGTGGCAGACAAACAGGCTATGCCGCCGGAAGCGCTTGACCGGCTGCTTCTGCAGGAAGCCTGTACCGCCTTCACCCGGATCTGGCTTACGCATAACCTGGAATTATTGCGCGCGCCGCTGCCGAAAATGGTCAACAGTGACAGTGAGGAACTGGTTCTTACCGAAAGCCGTTTCCCCTATGACTGGGCCAACCGGAACGACATTATCGAGCGCCTGGCTGCGGCTTCCGAATGGGAACGTGATCCGACCGGGGAGCCGATATGGACGTGGCTGCCGAAATACCAGGGCGCTGGCAAATTGCCTGAACAGAGTGTATCCATCCAATCTTTCCATAAAGGTCAGCCCCCCATGGGCGGCACGCTCGAGCTGCTACCTAAGACACTGATGTTCACGACCAACTCTCTGGAGCGAACCGAGCGAGGAAAAGAAATACTAACAGCATTCCTTCATGATCTGGTTGGCCCGCCCCTCACCAAGATACAGACCCCGGAGCAACTAATGGCCGAGTCGGGGCCGGATCGAGTAGCCGTTAGCGCTAAACGCACCGCTGTTACAATCGATCCTGAAATCTCCGCCGGGGTTGTACGCGACTTTCTCGACCAGCATTATCGCCACTGTCTGGCCGCGAGCAGGTCATCGAATGGCTTAAGTATTTGGAAAACCACGAAGTGCGCCGCGCCGCTAGCGCAGGATCTGAACCCTATGACTTCGGCTGGATGTGGGAGGAATTGAAGCTGGCGAAGTTCCGGCGATGATCTTCATCGCTCACTGTTATGGTTGGTACTTATAAGAGTTAAATAGCTTCCTTATGAACGCCCCGTCAAGTTCGGTGAAGGTAGTCAGCTCTTTATCCGTTTCGTACTCGATCGCAGCACGTTCCGCCACCGCTTCGAGCAGCTTGCGGCGCTCATCCAGCGGTAGTGCAGTGACATTTTTTGTTCTGGTCATTAATTTCTTCCTTAATACCAATCGACACTATACATGAATGCGATTTGGGCTACGAACACACCGATACCGACGCCTCACTTCGCTTGCAAGATTATCATAATCTGATAACATCAAAACAATGATTGAAAGCTTTGGTAACCGACTTGCCGAAGATTTGTTCTATGACAGAATCACTAAGGAGGTGCGTCAATTTCCTCCGGAACTGAAGCGCAGTGCTCGTCGCAAATTGCTTTATGTGCATGACGCCGCGAAGCTCGTTGATTTACGAGTGCCGCCGGGAAATAAACTTAAGATGCTTAAAGGGAAATTCGCAGGCTTTCATTCGGTCCGCGTCAATGATCAGTGGCGCATCGTATTTCGGTGGGAAGGGGGCAACGCCAGGGATGTTCAGGTTATTGACTATCATTGAATCAGCTTTGTAGGAGTGTTTGCTAATGAATCAGCCCAAGAATCAGTTTCACCCCGGCGAGGTCCTCCTGGAGGAATTTCTCAAGCCTGTGGGTATTACTCAGTTGGCGTTTGCCAAAAAACTCGGCTGGACGCGGGCCCGGCTGAATGAACTTATCAAAGGCAAACGCGGTATCACGGCGGAAGCGGCGTTGGATCTGGCCAAGGCACTGGGAACATCCGCGAAGGTCTGGATGAACTTGCAGGCGACATATGACCTGGATCAGGCGATAAAACGTCGCAAGGCCGCATGAGTTAGACACAGAATCGGTACAGATTTACTTTTCTCCACGGTCAGGGCTTTGAGCAGGCCATAATCTTTTGGAGGGGATAACGATTTAAGCCTCCACTGACAAGCAGGTTTTCTCTTTTGATCTTCTTTTGTTGTTTGTCCAGGGTTTCCCCATTTCGCAATAGATAAGTCTGAAATATGTATTACTTTTTGAGCAGCTTACGTTTCTCTGCAAGCGGAAGCGAGGAGATCTTCTATGGCATGATCAGGGGTGTGTCTTTGTGTCCGCATTGTTCTGTAGCTGATATTCAGTAAGAAGTGGCTTGGCGAATGGCTCGTCTCATCACCAGTAAATAATAAAGCGCACAAGCCAGCGCCAGCCAGACTGTCGCCAGCAGGCCGGTTTGGTGATCGTAGGCGTTTACCAGGAAGGCAGAGTGACTGCCCCGTTGATAATCCGTGGCGTAGGCAAAAATCTTGTTGATGGTGACGATCCCGGCATGCACACCGACGCACAGAATAATGTTGCCCTCATGCCGGCGCAGCAGGCCGAGTAGTACACCGAGCAGGGTCAGAGATAATAAGGAGTCCAGGATCAGGGGGTCGGTGAATTGTGTAAAGGCGCCGGCCAGCAGGGTCAATCCCGACGACCAGGTCAGTGCCGTTCCGGACGGCAACGCCGCTATCTCGATAAAGTGCACCGCCCCGTAGAGGCAGGCTGAGATGATTAAGGCGGTAAGCTGGTTGGTATAGCGGGCCAGGCCGGTAAAGATCGCGCCCCGGTACAGGATTTCCTCGGTCAGCCCGACGGTCAGGCCGGTGAATAATGCTTTCAGAACCGCGAGCAACAAAGCCGCCAGACCATTACTCAGATCCAGATCAGGCTGGCGCATACCGAGCAACGCCAGACTCCCTTCGACCAGTAACAGGATGGCCACGCCCCCGGCATAGCCCAGGGCCAGGCGCCGCAGATTACCGCTGACGTGTTCGCCGTGTCCCAGCATGTTCGCCAGCTGGTTCGTGGCATGCAGGTAATACAGACCCAGGCCGAGCCCGGTCAGCAGGATCGAATAATGAACGACTTTATGAAAATCGCTGGTGACCAGCAGTGCCAGGCCCCTGTAAAGAGGGTATGCCAGCAACGACCCAGTCAGAAACACGGCTACGATGAACAGTGAGAAAATCAGTAGCGCCCGCCATAAAGACACGGGCATGATGGTGAGGTGTTTATGTATCTCGGCGGTTCGCGGCAAGACGCGGATTAATCCCTTAACTTCATATCTCTTTCAAGCTGTAATTCCCGCTCCATGAAGACCAGCCGGTCCTGCAGCCGCTCCCGCTGGTAATAGTCCGGCCTGGGGTTACTGCCGCTCAGCAAACTCTGGATTTGGTCAACGGCCACCACCGTTTCTCCGGAAAGGTAATAATATTCGGCGCTCGCCATGCCTGACTCGATTTTATTGCCGGCCTCGGCTTCCGCCCTGGTGAGGTATTCGTAATAGACGATGTCCGGTTCATAGTGCTTGCCGTAATCACGCAGGATCTCCTTGGCCTTCTCGGGATGGTGATCCTCGAGCAGCGCGCGCACGTAGGAAAAAACGACAGGACGGTAATCGGGGTAAAGTGTCATGGCGTTGGCGTAAATTTTAAGGGCCTGGTTGTAGTCACTGCGTTTGATCGCCAGCGCCGCCTGCGCCAGTATTAAAGAAGTGTTTTCAGGATCGCCTGACAGCAGTCGCAGGATTTTTTCCTCGGCCTGGTCAAGCTCCCCCGTCTCCATCAGGGCCAGGGCATGGCCATAGGTCAGGGAGGCGTAATCATCGCTGTAGGGTTCCTCTTCCAGCCGCTGTTGAAAAATCTTGACGGCATCGTAGGGATTTTTCTGCCCCAACACCACCAGTTTGGATTTGATGTAGTTAAAATCCTTGCTTTCATGATAACTGAAGTCGTGCGGGAAGGTTTCGGCCCGGGCGCGGGTGTCGGCAATCCGGTTTGTGGTCAGCGGGTGGGTGCGCAGAAACTCCGGCGCCTTCCCCTGATAGCGGGAATCCTGCTGGAGTTTTTCAAAGAAGGCCGGCATGCCTCGGGGATTGAATTCGGATCGGGCCAGTGTTTGCATGCCGATCCGGTCCGCTTCCTCCTCGTTTGACCGGGTGAAATTGATCTGCATCTGGACCGAGAGTCCCTGGGCCGCCATGATGGCCGCCTGACCGGCCTCGGGGTTCTGGGTGGCGATGATGATGGCGCCGAGCATGGCCGCCAGCAGCGGGATGGACATGCGCGACTGCATCTCGAAGTTACGGGCCATGTGTTTCTGGGTTACGTGGGAGACTTCATGCGCCAACACCCCGGCCAGTTCGCTTTCGGTGGCGGTACTGAGGATGGTGCCGCTATTGACACCGACAATGCCGCCTGGCGCCGCGAACGCATTGATGGCCGCGTCGTTAATGATAAAAAAGGTGAATTGCTGGGTATTGTTATCGCTGTGCGATACCAGCCGGTAACCGATGGACTGGATATAAGTTTCGATCTCGGGATCGTTGATGATATTCGCCTGCCGGCGCATCTGGCTCAGAAAAGCCTGGCCCAGCCGGCGCTCGAATTCCGGCGATAGAAAGGAGGCGGAGGCTTCCCCGATACTGGGCAGGTCCAGGCTGTTGACCTCGGCATGGGCGCGGGTACAGAACAGCAACAGGGCCAGCAGACAGGTTTGGATGATTTTCACGGCAACAACATTTCGCTTTAATATAATATGCATAGGTTGATTGCCGCGGTTTCTTAAAGCAAAGTATATGCGCAATCTTGCGAATTTTTATCAATAAAAACAAGTGGCTTTTACGTAAATGATGATGTTACCGGGAGAGGAAAGTCATGCCTACAGCTAAAAACGCCTTTTATGCGCAATCCGGCGGCGTTACCGCGGTCATCAATGCCTCGGCTTGCGGACTGATACAAACCGCCAGGGAGTACCCGCAGTTTATTAAAAATATCTACGCCGGCCGCAATGGCATCATCGGGGCATTGACCGAGGATTTGATCGACACCAGCCGGGAAAGTGATGCCGCCATTGCCGGCTGCCGGCGCCTTCGGCTCCTGCCGCTACAAATTGAAGGGCCTGGACCAGAACCGGGCTGAATATGAACGCCTGATCGAGGTGTTCAAGGCGCACGACATCGGTTATTTCTTTTATAACGGCGGCGGCGATTCCGCCGATACCTGTCATAAGATCTCGCAATTGTCTGAAAGCCTGGGTTTCCCGATCCAGGCCATCCATGTGCCCAAGACCGTCGATAATGATCTGCCCATCACCGATACCTGTCCCGGCTTCGGTTCCGTGGCTAAATATATCGCCGTTTCCACCCGCGAGGCATCCTATGACGTGAAATCCATGGCCAGGACCTCCACCAAGGTGTTTGTCATTGAGGTCATGGGCCGGCATGCCGGCTGGATTGCGGCCGCGGGCGGCCTGGCGGCGGATGACAGGAATGACATCCCCATCGTGATCCTGTTCCCGGAAGTTGCATTCAATCAGGAACGGTTTCTGGCGAAGGTCCGGGAGCAGGTGGAAAAACATGAATACTGTACCGTCGTCGTCTCGGAGGGCGCCAAGGGTCCGGACGGCAAGTTTCTGGCTGAACAGGGTACTCGTGATGCCTTCGGCCATGCGCAATTGGGCGGTGCGGCGCCGGTGGTGGCGAATCTGGTCAAGCAGGCCCTCGGCTACAAATATCACTGGGCGGTCGCTGACTATCTGCAGCGTTCGGCGCGGCACATTGCCGCCCGGACCGATGTGGAACAGGCCTATGCCGTCGGCAAGGCGGCGGTGGAACTGGCCGTAGCCGGCGCCACGGCGCGGATGGTGACCATCGTGCGTAAAGCCGACGAACCTTACACGTGGGAGACCGGTAGCGCGGCCCTGGCGAATGTGGCGAATGTCGAGAAATTCATGCCCAGGGATTTCATCTCCGCGGACGGTTTCGGTATCACGCCGGCCTGCCGTCGCTATCTGCAACCGTTGATCCAGGGGGAGGACTATCCGCCCTACCGCGCTGGCCTGCCCGATTACGTCCAGCTTCAGAATATGCCGGTAGCGAAAAAGTTGGCACGAGGATTTGATCTGAAGTAGCCACAAAGTGGCGAATTATTGGAAAAA
>JACVQI010000134.1 GCA_015661095.1 Gammaproteobacteria bacterium | reverse complement strand
CGGGAGCAAAGCCACAGTCAGGATTCAGGTAAATGGCGTCCGGTCTGAAATAGCGCAAGGCCTCCCGGACGCGCCCGACGATATCTTCAGGGGCTTCAACCGCCGATGTTCGTGGGTTGCACACCCCTAGACCGATTTCCTTGTGGGCCAGGGCTTTGCCAATGATTGCGATTTCTCCGGCGCGAGGTGTGGCATATTCCAGCACGAACTGATCGACCTGCATATCCAGAAAAGCCGGGATTAATGGTTCGTAATCGCCGGACAGCAGCACTTCCTCCTTGCGGCTCCAGTTACCCCGGCACACATGGATCCCGATCCTGATCCCTTCAATGTCATGTACTACGGCGTTGATAAGCTCTGCGGCATATTTTAATTCCGAACCCGCGTCACGGCGGGTGGCCAGTGTAGCTCACATGAAGGTACGCCGGTTATTTTCACCGGAAAACACCACCTCCGTCAGGACTGGTTCATCGAACTGCACGAAGGCGCAGCCCGCATCACGCAGGGCGATAACTTCATCACGCAACAATCCGGCGATTTCTTCTCCCATCTCCACCTTGTCGGCATAGGCATTCCCGGTGAAGGCGCCCACCCACATTGAGCGGGTCAGCAGATACGGACCGGGCAGCGTTATTTTTACCGGTTTGTCCGTGTGCTCTTTGAGAAAGAGATAATCGTTCAGGGCAAATGGTTGTCGCTGCGAAAGTTTGTCCACGCAGGTCGGGTTCCGAATGGCCGAGGCCGGCACATCCAGGGTCTGCAACATCTCCTCGAACCCGGACTTGTCTTCTACGACGTCGAGCATTTCCGCCAGCGACATCAAGCGGGTGCCGTCGAGTTTTTCCGTAACAAAGGAGTAGAAGTTGTCCCGGCGCAGTTCGCCATCGACGACGATGTCCACGCCGGCGCGTAACTGGTAGTCCAGACATTGTCTGACTTCACCATCTGCTATCCGATTGAAGTCTTCTTCAGTAATCTCGTTTTTCTGATAAGCGCGCAGGGCTCGCAGGAGTTCTCTGGAACGGGGCCAGGAGCCAACCTGGGTTACCTGGAACATATCGCTACCCGTCAGATGATGTTCAGTTTCGAATGTATCGAAACGCCCTTTTTCAGGGTCTGGGTGATGGGACATCGCGCCACGACTTCTTCCCATACACCCCGTACCTCCGTGGCATCATCAAAAGTGGAGGCATAACAGGTAATGTCGATGGCAGCCAGTGACGGATCGCCTGCCTCCAGGCCCAGATGTGAAAGTATATTGTTGATACGGCTTTGCACGCTGAGTTCGATATCATCGACCTTGATGCCTTTTTGTGAACAGGCGGTTGCAAAGGCCGTGCACAGGGCGCCGGATAGAGAGCCCAGCAGATACTCAATGGCGGAGGGATGCTTATCCTGTTCCTCGAAGCTGGCCGGCTGTCCCACGGCGAAGGAAAAATTGCGGCAATAAACGGTACTTTTGAGCGCCTCACTGCTGCGGGTACGCAGTTGCCACACGTACTCCCGGGCCTTCTGTTTATCTTCCTCCAGCATCTTCTCATCCCGGCGCGCAAGATCAGAGTTACCTTTCCTGATAAAAAAGGCGGTGATCTGCCCCTGTTTACGAGAGCCCAACAGGGTATGGCCAACCATTCGGCACCAGGGTGGCAAGTCCAGCTCCACGCTGGGTTCAATACTGCGCAGCTCCAAGACCCCGCCTTCTGGAACCTTGCTCATCTGCTGCCGTATCAGTAACGCCAGGCCCGACCCGCAATCCAGATTCCCGCCGTCAAACAACACATCGCCCTGTTCAGGGACAGCGTCGGCATTCACATTCATCGATGAATATTTCAGTGTTGCTCTAATAAGTGACGCAGGGAGTGCCCTTGGACAGGAACTCAACCAGGGTCGCGCCGCCAACAGCGGTCGCGCCTTTTATCAATTGGTCCTCGGTGATTTTGCGTTTTTTCAGGCAGGGGGAGCAGACCAGGATCTTACCGCCATTTTCCACGAATTTATCGATCAGTTCCTTCAATGGCGCGAATGGTTCACCTTCATTGATCTTCTCCGCTTCGCCCTTGACAGCAGCCCAGACACCATCGGTGCTCAGAAAGGCGACGGTTTCCTTGTCGCTGCCCAGCGCGGCATTGGCAACGACGAATCCGACAGTGCATTTGTCCGTATTTTTATGACAATTGGTAATGGAAACGCAAAAAGTGTTCGACATAAATTTAACTCCTAATTTACTTATTAGTTATTTTCTGATGGTGACGTACTGTCCGTCGACCTCTACCAGGGTATGGTTACGCATTCGACACCATGCTTCCAGATCCCGTGGCGATCCCGAGTCATACGTTTTAATACAGACAGTCGTGCCCGGAGCGAGGCCGTCAAACAGCACCTTCAGGTAGATCAGCAGTTGTCCGCAGGCATTGCCGCCGGCATCATACATGACGTCGATTTTTTTTTGTGGTTGCATACGCAGGATTTCGCAGGTTTTCGTTAGCCTTTAAGATTGAAACATATCCGGCTTCACCCGTAAAGGCGAATGCTATACAACTGCCTGAAAAATCCCCAGGCCAATCACGCGTATGACAACATTGTGATGCTCATGAATCGGCGGTTCCGATGAAAGATAGTTTTACTATCAATATATTCGATTAGTCTCATTAAATTCCTTCGGATAGTATTCAGCTTCTTTACCACGATCCAGGGGATATCACCGTGCAAGCAGAGTGTACACAGTGTATAACTTAATAATAAAAATTGTTGTGAGTCTGGTGTCAGTGCTGGGAGCGATAATACCGATACACGGCTACGCACAGGGTTGAATTCTCGCTCGCAGTAGTGCGCCCGTGCTTGGCGCACAAAGCAGTCCCTGCCTCGATGAAGGTCAGTTTGAGCTGTATACCGGCTATCGGCAATTCACAGCGGACGAACAATATAGTGGTGGTTCTGAATTAAACCCCGTCGTTATGAATACTAACACGCAGGTCATCAGCAAGATGAAGTCCATGGATATCGGACTTGTCTATGCCTGGAACCAGCAGCTCAACCTGACCCTGAGTCTTCCGTACGTACTGGATGGCAGTTCCAACCGGGCCTTGCCGGCCGGTGTAGTTGGCAGCCCCCGTTTTGAACACTCGGCATCGGGGATAGGGGACATGACTCTCGGATCACGTTACTGGCTGATGAGCTGTCCTGACAATCCGGACCAGAACATCGGGTTAGGTTTGGTCGTCAAGGTCCCCACGGGTGACAGCAAGGCGCAGGATCTCTTCCCTGACCGGAGGGGTCTGAATATCAAGATGCGGGATGTTGACCAATCCATCCAGCCGGGTGATGGCGGGTGGGGTTTTGCATTGTCCCTCGAGGCCTTTAAAACAGTGGGGGACTTCACGCTCTTTGCCAGTGGCGCTTATATCTTCAATCCGAAGGGTCAGAATAACACACTGTCTCCCCCCGCATTTCTGAATCCCGTCGGACCGCAGCTGGTGGCCGAAAATATTCGCTACAACACCGTCGGAGATTCTTACATCGGCAGGGTAGGGGCTGCCTATCCCATCATGGCCATACCTGGATTATCGTTGAGTCTGGCCGGCCGGATCGTTGGTGTTCCCGTGAATGACGCCATCGGGGATACCATTGGTTTCCGCCGTCCGGGATATTATGTGACTCTCGATCCGGGCATAAACTACAGCACCGAGAGAGCAACATTTACTTTCACCGTACCGACCCGCGTGCATCAATACGTGGAGGATTCATTTGGAGCAGTTAGGGACTCTACCTTCGCGGATCACCTGATTGAGTTCAGTGTCAGCTACCGTTTTGGTGAGTGAGATACTGAAATTCGGAAATTTCTGGAAAAAATATGACTGCTGCACACTCGCGATATCGCGGTAACAACACACAGGGGCTAACTCGATTGTTCCGGTCCTGGCTGACTGGAATCCCTCAACTCCTGTGCAGCATCGCCGCCGTTTCGCTACTGGTGTATGTGAATGCCGCGCAGGCTACAGAAAAACTCAAGACATTCAAGCTCGAGACACTGGGCGGTGAGACACGGACGCTCGATGATTTCAGGAACAAGGCGACCCTGATTGCTTTTTTTTATCCATCGTGTACCTATTGTAATCAGGCATTTCCGGAAACGGTGAAGGTCTACGAGAAGTACAAGGGCCAGGGACTGTCCATGGTGTGGATCAACATTGTCGAGGAGGAAGAGGAACTGATCCCGGACTGGCTGGCGAAGCATCAGTATACCGTGCCGGTTCTGGTTGGAGCTGCCCAGCAATATTTATTGCGGAGGTACGATCTGCAGATGACTCCCACACACTTTATAGTGAACGCGGATCGGGAAATTTTATTCAAGCAAACAGGTTACAAAACCGGTTATGAGAAAGAGCTTGAAAAAAACGTAAGACAAGCATTGAACCTGGCCCCATAGTGTAAACCCGCGCTTGCTACGGTCCGCGATTCACAATTGATAATGTCCCGCCCCGGTTAACCGGTTTATCGCTTTATTTAATCTGATCCTGTCGTATTACCTAACATATACGATTGATAAAATCGGTAGCACCGATAATATAGCTCTTTTAAACGGGATAAACTGCAATGACTGATTTTGATCTGCGGCAACTGCACGCCTTCGTCAGTGTTGTGGATAACGGGGGATTCGGCGCGGCCTCCAGGCACCTGCACTTGTCGCAGGCAGCAGTATCCGAGCGTATCGCCACACTGGAGCAGGCCATTGGCATGCGGCTGCTGGACAGAAATCCACGCGGGGTCCAGACCACTTCGGTGGGTAACCGTTTCTATACTTTGGCGCGACAGTTACTGGAGCATAAGGCGGCTATCTGTCTGGAATTATCCGAACTGTCTGGTGCTGTCCGCGGCTCCCTGCACATCGGTGCCAGCACTATCCCCGGCGAATATGTGTTGCCGCCATTATTACCAAGATTTTGCGCCGAATATCCCAATGTTGAGCTGAACATCCGTATCCATGACAGTACTGAAGTCATGGAATACGTGCGCAACGGTGAAGTTGAGATGGGATTGGTCGGGGCGCGTCCGGCGGATAAACATTTTACCGTTGAACAATTATGGGAGGATCGACTGTTACTGGTAGTCCCGGCCGATCACCAGTTGGCTACCCGCAAGCGTGTCGGAGTGAATGACATCGCCAAATATCCTTTCATCATGCGGGAGCAGGGTTCCGGTACGCGTAAGTTACTGGAGACTGTCCTGGCAAACCATGAAGTTGAACTGCCGCCGATTACAGCGACCCTCGGCAGCACTACGGCGGTGAAAGAGGCTGTTATCGGTGGACTGGGCATAACGCTTATTTCGGAACGCGCGGTCCGCAAGGAAGTACAAGCCGGTATCCTTGCGGTTATTGAATTACAGGATTTGCAATTTGACCGAAAATTTCTGTTGATTACGGATCGCAACCGAGCGCAATCACCGCTGTGCAAACGCTTTATCAAATATTTGCGCGAGTGTTACCGTTCCGATTCGCAACACCTCAGGTAACGGATTCAGCTAACCAGTTGCGATTATTTATCCTTTAAGTCGTACCAACTCCTGCAGGCGTGTCTTGTATTCATCGAGGTCCAGCGGCTTCCTTGCCACTCCCGTTTTTATAGCTGCTTCAGCTACCGCCGCTGACACTCGC
>JACVQI010000133.1:5667-6632 GCA_015661095.1 Gammaproteobacteria bacterium | reverse complement strand
CTCTCTGAAAGGTATTACTCTTTTTATCCAATGAAAATAAAAAGGGGCCGATAACGGCCCCTATTTCTGGATATTTAAGCTGTTGCAATTACGGCAAATCGAAATTGTATTGCACGCTGACACTGAACAGGTCTACATCAGAATCACCAACATCGGCAAAACGCTCCCATTCACCACGGAAGCTAATCGTATCACTGAAATTATATTTTGCACCCAGGCCAAACATCAGATCAGTGCCATCATCCTCATCAGTAATGGTACCTATACCAGAGACGGTTCCAGACATATCGGCATTCCAGAAAAATGCGCCAACTTTACCGAATACGCCTACCTGGTCGTTTATGGGATAGCTCAGTGTTCCATTAAGGGTAAAGCCATCAAGGTCAGCAGTCACTTTGCCAGTGGCAGCCACCGGTGCTGTGAGAGTGAAAGTGGCATCTGCTGCACCTGGGTTGACATAGCCACCTTCGATTCCAAAATACTGATTGAAATCATAACCACCAAAAAATTTCCAGCCGAAACCGGTATCATCAACATCAACTGCGCCGGTAGCACCGGCGCCCGTGATGATGCTTTGCAGCTCGTCCTCATCCTGGTCACCGAGTGAATAGCCAAATCCACCACCGACATACAGACCGTTATCCCGCGCCAGAACACTCATGGAAAAAACAAAAGCCATTAAGAAAACAATCAATTTCTTACACATTACCAATCACTCCTAAATTAAACATTTAAATTAACTGATTTACCCACGTTGTAATATTTAAGCAACATGATGTTGCCAAAACACCAACGCATTGTCAATCTAATAAGTTTTATTTTAAGACAGGAATTAAGTTGTTCATACGTAAGCTTTTGATTTTTATCAATGATGATAATTTTATCGTGAAACAAAAATTCTCGCGGCTTGTCGTAAATCTACAACATTACTTGCAGTACCGAACAACCGGCTTAATCCGCATCGC
>JACVQI010000133.1:0-5655 GCA_015661095.1 Gammaproteobacteria bacterium | reverse complement strand
GTAAAACGCAGCCTCTCCACTAAAATACCAGCCCAGATGTTCACCACACAGGTTGCAGACGGCAATCTGCCAGTGGTAACCGGTGAACCAGATGTGCTCCATGGTCGCTGTACCAAAGACGTCGCAGCCCGGCGCCTGGCCGAAACATTGAAAATGATATTCGACGCCGCTGGGATTGATCCGGCAATGCGAATGACTGTTATTGATGGAGATTCTTTGACCGTCGTCAGTAACAATATGCTCACAACTGCGGCAGCGGATTTTATTACCCTGGCCTATATCAGCCTCGCGCTCCCTGTCCTTAGTTACTGCCTCAGGGTTGGCCGTTGTATCAAACCAGTAAATGGAGATAGCAGTACCCATAGCGATATGTAGCCGGTCATGAAGACCGGGGATTGAGATAAATAATTACAGTATAGTTCATCGGCACTGGTTACCTCCTGGCAGTAGGAATTGGAAAGCCCGATAAAATTGTCCGGCTGTCAGGGTAAATACACAGTTTCGCCCTATCGACCCCTTAATTTTTCACAAGCTATATTTTAGAATTATGCATAAGATTAGGGACCGGCGGTTATCAGAACTGAAATCCAGGGCAGACTGTCCACAAAAACATCAGCAGTATGGTGAAAATGAAAATCATATCCTGTGGTTTGATCCTGATATCAATCCTGACGGGATATCAGGTGGCGTCCGCGGCAGTGCCGGTAGACACCAGACTTGAGCAACAGCGCCGGCTGTTCGTCCAGGCCAGAAATGCCTTACGGGCGAACAAGCTCGACTCCTACAAACAACTGACCGGCAAACTCACGGACTACCCACTCTATCCCTACCTGTTGCAGTATTATCTGAATTCGAACCTGTGGCAGGCGAAGGACGAGGAGATCATCAGTTTCCTGAAGCATTATGGCGACCTGCCGACCGCGGACGATCTGCGTCGGGACTGGTTAAGATATCTCGCCAGGCGCAATCGCTGGCAGGCTTATCTGGATAATTACACGCCGCAGACCAACGAAACCCTGCGCTGTTACCATCTGCATGCAAGGCTGCAAACCAAAAATCCGGCTTATTTGCTGGAGGATGCGCGCAGCCTGTGGCTGTCCGGGAAATCCATACCACCACAATGCGATGCCACTTTTGCGCTGCTCTATAAAAGCCAGCTGTTCACCGATAATCTGGTCCTGCAGCGGGTCAAGCTGGCTATGGCGGCTGGTAACACCAGCCTGGCGAAATATCTGATCGGCTTCCTGCAAGCGGAAAACAAGAAATGGGTGACACTGTGGATCGATACCTTTAACAACCCCGGCAAATTGACCCAGAATCCCAAATATGGGGACATACCGATCGTCCGCGAGATCCTGACCCACGGCATGACCCGCCTGGCTGGTCTGGATATCGACAAAGCCATCAGCCGCTGGCGAGAATTGAAGCCCGCCTACACCTTTGATTCCGGCCAGATCGACGCTATTGAACGGACCATCGCCATCAAGGCCGCCAGCAAAAAACACGCGCAAGCCCGAGAGATTCTCGAGCAGGTCCGTAATTCCCTCGTTGACGAGGAAATATTCCACTGGCGTCTGGCCACCGCCCTGCAGAACAAGGATTGGACCCAACTGCTGCAATGGACGACCGGAGACCCGCCACTGGCGGAAGTAAAACAACGCTGGCTCTACTGGCACGCGCAAGCCCTTGCGGAAACCGGAAACAAAGAGTCCTCACTTGAACTCTATAAGACCGTGGCTCAGGAACGCGATTATTACGGTTTCCTGGCAACTGACAAGCTTGGCTTATCCTACGACATGGGCCATCGCTCGCTGCCAGAAGACCTGAGTGAATGGCAGAAAATCTCAGTCAAACCCGCCATCGTCCGGGCGCGTGAATTACATGCGCTTGGCATGAGCTATTCAGCCCGCCGCGAGTGGCAACATGCCTTCAAGGACATGACCAGTTATCAACTCCAGATCGCCGCCAGTATCGCCTCCGACTGGGGCTGGCATGACCAGGTCATCCTGACACTGGGGCAGGCGAAAGCGGAAGACGATTTAAACCTGCGCTTTCCTCTGCCGTATGAAAAAATCCTTGCCAGCAATGCCAGCAAACGGGATCTGGACTTAAGCTGGGTCTTTGCACTGACACGGGCGGAAAGCATCTTCATGGAAGACGCGCAGTCACCCGCAGGTGCCATGGGCCTGATGCAGGTGATGCCGGCCACTGGCCGGGAAACGGCATCAGCTCTTGGTATGAAAAAATTCTTTACCAGCCACTTGTTACAGGCGGACACCAATGTGCCGATTGGTACGGAGTATATGCGTAGAATGTACAAGCATTTTAACGGAAATTTCATTCTCGCCACCGCGGCCTATAATGCCGGTCCCGGTAACGTGAAGAAATGGCTGCCGGTATCAGGCTGTACGAAACCGGAAATCTGGATCGAGCAGATCCCGTTCGAGGAAACCAGAAAATATGTCCAGCGTATTCTCTATTACGCCAGCATCTACGATTGGCGGCTGCAAAAAAATATCATCCCGGTGCATGAGCGCATGGCTATGGTCACTCCGGCGCAGACGAAAACTGTCGCCAGCCTGAGTTGTCCCGGGGAAAGATTGGCGGCCAGCTTGAGATAATGCCGGTCTGACCGATCCTTGCCTGATAACCTGGTCGCGCTGGCGCGTATAACCTATCTGCATGGTAACTTGCAGTCATGAAAATCTATAAAGTCGGCGGTGCGGTCCGCGATCGTCTCCTGGGGCAACCGGTACAGGACCATGATTGGGTCGTGATCGGCGCCACCCCCGAGGCAATGCTGACCCTTGGCTACAAGCCAGTCGGCCGGGATTTTCCGGTTTTCCTGCATCCGGAAACCCATGAGGAATACGCGCTGGCCCGCACCGAACGGAAAACGGCACCCGGGTATAAGGGATTCAGCTTCAACACCTCGCCCGCAGTGACGCTGGAGGAAGATCTCAAACGCCGAGATCTGACCATCAACGCCATCGCCGAAGACGCTGATGGCAATATCATCGATCCCTATCACGGCCGGGCCGACCTGGAGGCCGGGATCCTGCGGCATGTCTCACCGGCCTTCGTCGAGGATCCGCTGCGGGTCATCCGGGTGGCCCGGTTCGCAGCACGTTATAATTTCAGCATCGCGCCGGAAACACAGACACTGTTGAAGGAAATCTCACAAACCCTGGAACTGGAAGCCCTGGCGGCCGAACGGATCTGGCAGGAAACGGAACGGGCCCTGACGGAACGACAACCGGCTCGGTTCTTCAGTGTATTGAGGGAATGCGGCGCCCTGGCCAGGGTGTTTCCGGAAATCGACAATCTGTTTGGCGTGCCCCAACCAGTGGATTACCATCCGGAAATCGACAGCGGCATTCATACCATGCTGGTCCTGGAGCAAGCCTGCAAGCTGACGGCCGATCCGGTGATCCGTTTCGCCGCACTGGTGCATGATCTGGGCAAGGCGGTGACGCCCAGGGAGGAATGGCCCAGCCACAAGGGCCACGAAGAGCGCGGTGCCAGTCTGGTCCTGCAGCTTTGCGACCGTTTCCGTATCCCCAATCAATACCGAGAACTGGCGGTCATCGTGGCGCGTTATCACCTGGATTGTCACCGGATCAATGAGATGCAACCTTCCACTATCGTACGCAAATTGGAAGCGCTCGATGCCTTTCGCCGCCCCGATCGTTTCGAACAATTCCTGTTGGCCTGTGAAGCCGACGCCCGGGGCAGGACCGGCTTAGAGGATCGCGACTATCCCCAGGCACGATTCTTCGCCGCCTGCCTGACTGCCGCCATCGCTATCGATATCAGTGAATTAACTGCCCAGGGCCTGACGGGGAAGGGCATGGGAGAAGCGATTCGCTTATTGCGTATTAACGCGATCCAGTCCATCCACGGCGGATAAAAACTTCATTAAGCGCTATAATGAAGCATCGATAACAACAACCTCAAAACAGATAACAATGAAATACTCAGCCAAAGCCTTTCTCGATCTGAAAGGGAAAACCCCAGTCACCATGTTGACCGCCTATACGACACCGGTAGCGAAATCCCTGGAACAAGCCGGGATACCGATCATCCTGGTTGGCGACTCCGTGGGTATGGTGGAGATGGGCATGGACAGCACCCGCACTGTCACCATCGAGCATATGTGCTATCACGTCAGCGCCGTGCGCCGGGGCGCACCGAACACCCATATCATCGGCGACATGCCCTATAACACCGACAACAATCCCGCCACGGCGCTGAAAAACGCCCGGTTGCTGCTGGATGCCGGCGCCGATAGCATCAAACTGGAAGGACCGAAGTACGATGTCATCAGTTATCTGCGGAAAAACGCGGTGGAAGTGGTCGGGCACTCCGGACTGACCCCACAGACCGCGTCCAGTTTCAAACAGGTTGGCAAGAGCAAGGCCGATGCCGAACGAGTGCTGGAAGAAGCCAGGGGCATCGCCGCGGCTGGCGCCTTCATGCTGGTGCTGGAACATATTCCGAAAGAACTGGCCAAAAGCATCACCGACGCCATCCCGATCCCGACCATCGGCATAGGCGCCGGCAATCTCTGCGATGGGCAGGTGCTGGTCATCAACGACGCCATCGGCATGGGCGATCGCTGGCCGCCGTTTTCCAAACAATATGCCTACGTCGGTAAAAGCATCGTCGAGGCCGTCGCCCAATTCCGGGCCGAGGTCGAACAACGCAAATTTCCGGAATAAAGCCGGTTTGAATTTAACATCTGGTAATTATCTGAATCGGACGTGTTCTCAAATAAACAACGCAATCATCGCACGGTGAATTTCGATCAATTGACCCTGCTTGAAGGATATCTCTATGACCACTGAACCACAGAACGTATTTTCCCGCGTATTTAAAGCCACTTCGAGGCTGGAACCGAACGAATTAAAGGCTACCTTCGTCTCTTTTGCTTTCGTTTTTATCCTGATGGCGGCCTATTACATCCTCCGACCGGTACGGGATGCCATGGCCAGTGATTGGAGCGATGCGGAGGTCAGCTTTCTCTGGACCTTGAATCTGATTATCAGTATCGGCATAGTCGCGTTGTATGGATATGCCGTTGCCCGGATCAGATTTCAGTATCTGGTGCCCAGCGTTTATGGTTTTTTCTCGGCCAGTTTCATAATCTTCTTCCTCGCTGCCTCCGCTGTCGGGGATCGAACCTTAGTTGATAAATCATTTTACGTGTGGGTCAGTGTCTTCAGCTTGTTTCATTTGTCCGTGTTCTGGAGCTTCATGGCGGATCTGTTCACCAAGGAACAGGCCAAACGCGTATTTGCGGTTGTAGCAGCCGGCACCAGCGCCGGGGCGCTGGTTGGGCCGTGGGTGCCGACCTTTTTCGCGGGACTGATCGGAAACGATATCCTGATGCTGATCGCCGCGATTATGCTGGTATTGCCGGTGCCGCTGGTTTTTTACCTGGGACGGTTGAAGAGCACCGATCTGCACAACGAGGCAGCCCAGTCGAACCTCGCCGCCGTCAGGATAGGCGGGAATCCCTTCGCCGGTTACAAGCTGTTTATCGTCAATCCGTATCTACTCGCAATAGGTGTGTTCATCCTGCTGTATACAATGATCGGGTCTTTCATTTATTTTGAGCAAAAGAACTTGCTGGAAAAATCCCCGTTCCAAAAA
>JACVQI010000132.1 GCA_015661095.1 Gammaproteobacteria bacterium | reverse complement strand
GACTGGCCGAAACCGGTGAAGGAGGCCTGCAACATATTCAGGCCGACAAAAGCGGTCAGCCATAACCAATGTATGCTGTGGAGCTGCGACAAGATCAGGCTGACGAGAATCATGCTGCCGGCGAAACGGAAAACGGCTGTGTCGATATTCATAGACATTTCCTCTGGATTATAAAATGAAGTATGGCAAGGCACTTACTGGCGTGACTTGACCCATGTCAACAAATAAAACGGCCAGGCAGAACCGTAGCCCGGATGGAATATAATGGAATCCGGGGAATGCGGCGGGTGATTTACCCGGATTGCGCTGCGCTTCATCCAGGCTACAGGTGCATCCCGGTCTATCTCCTTAAGGGATTTAACCTGGCTGTTTAAAAAGGGATGTCGTCATCGACGAAATCACTGTCAGCGGAAGCTGTCTTGCCTGCGGGGGCTCTCGCCTCTGATGAAGGAGGTGGCGCCGACTGTCCCGCTCCCGCGCCGCCGCCACGGCCACCGAGCATCTGCATTTCGCCGGCGACGATTTCGGTGGTGTAACGGTCGTGGCCTTCCTTGTCCTGCCATTTCCGGGTCTGCAAACGGCCCTCGACATAGATCTGGGAACCTTTCTTGAGGTATTCGGCGACGATTTCAGCCAGACGGCCGAAAAACACGATGCGATGCCATTCGGTGCGGTCCTGCTGTTCGCCGGTTTCCTTGTCCTTCCACGATTCACTGGTGGCAATGTTGACATTGGCGACGGCGGCCCCGCTTGCAGTGTAACGGACCTCCGGGTCGTTCCCCAGGTTACCGATCAGGATGACTTTATTGATTCCTCTGGCCATGGTTATTCCTCCAGTCTTATAATTTTCTTTGCGTCGGGATGTTGAATGAATTTAATATTAACAGTTTACTCCCGATTGGGCGAAAAGATTTCTATGGATACCATCCGTATTCGGGGTGCCCGCACCCATAACCTGAAAAGCATCGACCTGGATCTGCCCCGGGACCGCCTGATCGTTATCACCGGCCTGTCGGGGTCCGGCAAGTCCTCGCTGGCTTTCGATACCATTTATGCGGAAGGCCAGCGCCGTTATGTCGAATCCCTGTCCGCCTATGCCCGGCAATTTCTGTCGATCATGGAAAAGCCGGACGTCGACCATATCGAGGGCCTGTCGCCGGCGATCTCGATCGAGCAGAAATCCACCTCCCACAATCCCCGCTCCACGGTCGGCACGATTACCGAGATTTACGATTATTTGCGGCTGTTATACGCCCGGGTCGGAGAACCGCGCTGCCCGGATCATAATGTCACACTGAATGCACAGACCATCAGTCAGATGGTCGATCAGATCCTCGAATTCCCGGTTGATGAACGGCTCATGCTGCTGGCCCCGGTGGTGCAGGAGCGAAAAGGTGAGCATGTGCTGTTGCTGGAAAAGCTGCGCACCCAGGGTTTTATCCGGGCGCGGATCAACGGTGTCATCCACGAACTGGACCAGCCCCCGCAACTGGAATTGCACAAAAAACATACCATCGAGGCGGTCGTCGATCGCTTCAAGGTCCGTGACGACCTGCGGTTACGGTTGGCGGAGTCGCTGGAAACCGCCGTCCGCCTGTCCGATGGCCTGGTAATCATCGCCTCGCTCGATAACCCGGAACGGCAGGAAGTCGTGTTTTCCGCGCGCTTTGCCTGTCATCTTTGCGGCTACAGCCTGAGCGAACTGGAGCCCCGGCTGTTTTCCTTCAACAATCCGGTTGGGGCATGCGCGCAGTGCGACGGACTGGGTGTGATCCAGTTTTTCGATCCCAATCTGGTCGTGGTTCATCCGGAGCTGAGCCTGCCGGGCGGGGCGGTGCGCGGCTGGGATCGGCGCAATGCCTATTATTTCCAGTTGATTAAATCATTGGCCAAACACTACAAGTTTCATATCGATACACCCTTTCAGGATCTCGATAAGGCGATCCAGCAGGTGATTTTGTTTGGCAGTGGTGAGGTGGCCATCGAATTCGAATATCTGAATCCGAATCGCAGTTATAAAAAGCGCAAGCATCCGTTCGAGGGTGTGATTCCGAACATGCAACGGCGCTACCGGGAAACCGATTCCATCATGGTGCGGGAGGAACTGGCCCGGTATCAGGGCCATAAACCTTGCCCCGGCTGTAACGGCGCCCGTCTGAACCGGGCGGCCCGGCATGTGTTCATCGAGGAAAACTCCCTGCCGGCCATCACCGCCATGTCGGTGATGCAGGCGCGGGATTATTTCAATCATCTCTCCATTCCCGGCCGGCGCGGCGAAATCGCCGGCAAGATTCTCAAAGAGGTCGGCGAACGCCTGCGGTTCCTGGTCGATGTTGGTCTCGATTATCTGACCCTGGCACGGAGCGCGGAAACCCTGTCCGGTGGCGAGGCCCAGCGTATTCGCCTGGCCAGCCAGATCGGCGCCGGTCTGGTCGGGGTCATGTATATCCTGGATGAACCCTCCATCGGCCTGCACCAGCGCGACAATGCCCGGCTGCTAAAGTCATTGCAGCATCTGCGCGATCTCGGTAATACCGTGATTGTCGTCGAACATGATGAAGAGGCGATCCATAGCGCTGATCACGTGGTCGATATGGGACCGGGCGCCGGCGTCCATGGCGGCGAGGTGGTGGTCACGGGTAAACCAGAGGCGATCGCGGCACACGCGCATTCACTGACTGGTAAATACCTGTCCGGCCGGCTGCGTATCGATGTCCCCGCCGATCGGGTCAAGTTCAACGCCAAGCGGGTGGTGAAATTAATGGGCGCCCAAGGCAATAACCTGAAAGCCATCGATGTCGAGTTCCCGGTCGGTCTGATGACCTGCGTCACTGGAGTTTCCGGCTCCGGCAAGTCGACACTGGTCAACGACACCCTGTTCCGGATCGCGACCCGGGGGTTGAATCGCACCAACGTCAATCCGGCGCCCTATGGCTCGATCAAAGGCCTGGAACAATTAGACAAGGTTGTCGATATCGATCAAAGCCCGATCGGCCGGACACCGCGATCCAATCCGGCCACCTATACCGGTCTGTTCACGCCGATGCGGGATTTATACGCAGCCACGCAGGAGGCGCGCTCGCGCGGCTATGAACCGGGCCGCTTCAGTTTCAACGTCAAGGGCGGCCGCTGCGAGGCCTGTCAGGGCGACGGCGTTATCAAAGTGGAGATGCATTTCCTGCCGGATATCTATGTCATGTGCGATGTCTGTCGCGGTAAACGGTATAACCGCGAAACGCTGGACATCCTCTACAAAGGCAAAAATATCTGCGAGGCGCTGGAGATGACCGTGGAGGAGGCGCGGGTGTTTTTCGATGCCGTGCCGGTGATCGCCCGCAAACTACAAACGCTGATCGATGTCGGCCTGTCTTATATCAGACTGGGCCAGAATGCGACTACCCTGTCGGGTGGCGAGGCGCAACGGGTGAAACTGTCGCGGGAGCTCTCGAAACGCGACACCGGCCAGACCCTGTACATCCTCGATGAACCGACGACCGGACTGCATTTCCACGACATCAAGCAACTGCTGCACGTGCTGCACCGGTTGCGGGATCACGGCAACACCGTTGTCGTTATCGAACACAATCTTGATGTCATCAAGACCGCCGACTGGATCATTGACCTGGGACCGGAGGGTGGTGACGGCGGCGGCCGCGTCATCACCTGCGGCACGCCGGAACAGGTAAGCAAACAGAAACACTCCTACACCGGGAAGTTTCTCAAGCCGGTGCTGCTGAAGCACAAGGCCGGGAAGAAGTTAGGAGTTAGGAGTGAGGAGTAAGGAATCAGGAGTATTCATATCGCTTTACTTTTCACTCCTCTCTCCTCTCTCCTCTCTCCTCACTCCTAACTCCTAACTGATTGGCGGGTGGTTAAAATATTTATTAATGTTAGGATATGTCAAAAACCTGAACGGAGAATCATAACCCGATGTCAGCCTTAATCTGTGGTTCCTTTGCCTACGACCATATCATGGTGTTTCCCGACCATTTCAAAAACCATATCCTGCCGGACAAGGTCCATATCCTGAACGTCTCCTTCATGGTGCCGGAGATGCGCCGCGAATTCGGCGGCTGTGCCGGCAATATTGCCTATAACCTGCATCTGCTGGGCGGCGTTGGGCTACCGATGGGTACTGTCGGTCATGACTTCGGCGCCTATGCCACGTGGATGGACCAAAAGGGGATCAGTCGCCGTCACGTCAAAGTGGTGGATAACACCTACACTGCCCAGGCTTTTATCACCACGGACCTGGACGACAACCAGATAACCGCCTTCCATCCGGGGGCCATGATGTTCTCGCATTTCAACAAGGTCAGCGACGTTGCCGGCTGCACCATCGGCATCATCTCGCCGGACGGTCGCGACGGCATGATCGAACATGCACGGCAGTTTGCCGAAGGCGGTATCCCATTTATCTTCGATCCGGGCCAGGGCATGCCGATGTTCGATGAGCAGGATCTAAACCATTTTCTGGAGCAGGCCACCTGGGTGACCCTCAACGATTATGAATGGCAGTTACTGCAGGACCGCACCGGTTATACGCCCCATGAAGTCGCGGAGCGGGTCGAAGCCCTGATCATCACCCGCGGCGCCGACGGTTCGATGATCTATACCAAACAGCATCGGCTCGAGATCCCGGTGGCCGAGGCTGAGGTTCTGCATGACCCGACCGGTTGCGGCGACGCCTACCGGGCCGGCCTGCTTTATGGCTTGATGCATGACATGGACTGGGAAACCACCGGCCGGATCGCCTCGCTCATGGGCTCCCTGAAAATCGCCGCGCACGGCACGCAAAACCACAAATTCACACCGGCGGCATTCGCTGACAAGTTTGAAAGCAACTTCGGCTACAGGTTTTAAACAAGGGCCGCGCTGGCCGCGCTGCGCGAATTGTAGGCGGATAGTACTTTAAGCAGCCCCGGCTTCAGGGATATCCTTCGCGAAGCCGGCCTCGTCGACTACTGGCGTGCGACCGGCAACTGGGGCGATTTCTGTAAACCGGTGGGCGAAGACGACTTCGAATGCGAGTAAGCGCGTTACCTCAAATGTGATTTTTGTTTACCACTCGCTACTTCCTTTGAAAAGAGAGACACATTCATGTGTCGAGGCAACTCTGAATTAATCAGTGTGTCTTTATACAAAATTATGTATAATTCATAATCATGGATGAAAAACGTATCGAATGGGAAGGTGATAGCTATCAGGCGATAGGTGGATTCCCTGAACAAGCACGCCGGGATGCCGGTTTTCAATTGGGTTTAATTCAGGCTGGAAGAACGCCAATAAACTGGAAACCAATGCCGTCTATCGGTGTCGGTGTGCAAGAGATTAGAATCAACGCCGGTGGCGCGTATAGGATTATTTATATCGCCAGGTACCTTGAGGCAATTTATGTGTTACATGCTTTTCAAAAGAAATCGGTTCGCACGCAGAAAAAGGATGTTGATTTGGCGAAGAAACGATTGCGGGCTGTAGAACGCAGGAGATCCAGAATATGAAAGTCAGACATGTTACTTCCGCAGGCGGTAATATTTTCGCCGATTTGAACCTGCCGGATGCGGGTAATTTAAAATTACGGCTGCATTTGCTGGTGGCCGTGCAGAAATGGGTTGAAGATTCAGGATTAACGCAATCCGAGGCGGCCAGGCGGATGGGAACAA
>JACVQI010000018.1 GCA_015661095.1 Gammaproteobacteria bacterium | reverse complement strand
CTTGAATTCAATCTTGAAAGACCTCGGGGCAAATATCACCCCGGATGTCTGCATCGATGCAGCTACCGCTGCATACGAAAAACAGGAGCAGGTAGAATTGGGCTAAAGTGCCATTATGTGTGCTGGAAAAATATGGAATACTGTTGCAGACTTGTATTCACTGAGGTTATCACCAGCCTCTTAGCGCTAGGGTATATGAAGGTAACCCAATAGTTGGGAGTCAGCCTGTAAGCCGGGTTCTGTCGTGGATGATCATTTATCTGGGGTGAACGTTACCGTCCAACTCTAGCGATCTACCCGGATCCAGTGTGGGCCACACTATTGGATCCCTATTTGATCTTGCTCCAGGTGGGGTTTACCCTGCCACTGATGTTACCATCAGCGCGGTGCGCTCTTACCGCACCTTTTCACCCTTACCCCGTTACTAAACTCTTACGTCATGTTTGACATAACAGTTTAGTAACGGGGCGGTATATTTTCTGTGGCACTTTCCTTCGGCTCACGCCGCCCAGAAGTTATCTGGCACCTTGCCCGATGGAGCCCGGACTTTCCTCTCCCCCGTATTCACGGGATAGCGATCATCCAGCCAACTCCCAACTATTGAGTTACAACAAAAGTATAAAGCGAATAACGCAAAGTACAAGCGTGATATAGTGGTTCCACCTGTTATTGGTCAGAGAGTTGCAGCGCCAGTTTGTAGAGTTCATTTTTCCTGGCACCGGTAATCTCCGCCGTAATGCTGCTAGCCTGTTTCACGGGAATACCATGTTTTAGGAGTATTTCAACGATCCTTTCTCCGGTGCCGGGTTCCTGAGCCTGTCCCATGTCTGCTCCCTCTAAAATTACAACAAATTCGCCCTTTTGCTGCATAGGATCGCTGGCCAATACTTCCAGCACCTTGCCGCAACTATCCCTGTAAATGGTTTCAAATTTCTTGGTCAGTTCCCTGCACACGCATATCATCCGCTCAGCGCCGAAGATATCCCGTACTTCTTGCAGAAAATCCAGGATACGATGCGGGGCTTCATAAAAAACCAGAGTCCGTGTTTCCCGGGTGAGTTCTTGCAAGCGCTTCCTCCGGGCCGCGGATTTGCCGCTTAAAAAACCCTCGAAGACGAATTTATCCACAGCCATACCGGATATGGATAAGGCAGTTAATACTGCGGCAGGCCCGGGGATCGGGACCAGCTTGATATCATGTTCATGCGCCGCTTTAATCAAGGGATAGCCCGGGTCGCACAACAACGGCGTGCCGGCATCGGATATCAAAGCCAGTCTGCTCCCCCGCTTTAATAGCGTCAGCAAGTCAGGGATAGCCGTCTGTTCATTAAATTCATGATATGACTGCATGGGTGTTTCGATATGCAGGTGTTCCAAAAGTATTCTGCTATGGCGGGTATCCTCTGCCAGGATCAGGTCAACTTCCTGCAGGATCTGTTTTGCCCGAAAGGAAATATCCTGGAGATTCCCAATCGGTGTTGCGATGACATACAATACCCCGGAATTATCGGACACATTAAACTCCACTTGAATTATCTGGTCGAACACAAAACGCCTGTAACCGGAAATATAGCATGCGGTTGATAATTATAATTTTCAGTTTCCTGACACTGGTGGCTTGTGGACCAGAGATCACTAAAACCGACCAGACTGTCGACCCGGACGCAAGTATCGCCAAGCTTCTGGAAGTAAAGGAATACCAGCTCGCCGCCGAAGAATCCCTGAAACTATCCAAATTGTATCCGGACCAGGCCATTCACTACCAGCAAAGTGCGGTAGAAATCTATTTACAAGCAGGCGACATCTATGCAGCCAGTGCGATTCTGGAAGACATCAGGACAGACAATGACGTAGACAGATTTTTATATCGCATATTAGAGGCAAAAATCGCTATACATGGGAAGGATCCTGTAAAAGCTTTAACTCTCTTGAACTCCAATCCGCCAACCGGCGCACCGGAAAATCTGCTCATCCGATATTACGAGACCAGGAGTCAGGCTTATGAGACGCAGCGAAATTTTATCGAAGTCGTTCGTAATCGCATTACTTTGTCACAGCTGCTCAAAAGCCAGGATGAGCTGACGCAAAATTACACAAAAATCTGGGCGGCATTGAATAAACTGAATTTAACCGCTTTGCAACAATACCGTTCCAGTATGCCAGAACTGGCTAGCTGGTTGGAATTGGCGATTATCAACCAATCCATGATCTTCAAACCGGAGTCACTGCAACTATCCATCTCCATGTGGCAGGAGCAATATCCTGATCACCCCGCCCGGGAAGCCATCGTCCGGCAAATGTTGACCTCCGCCACTCGGGGTAACATCCGGCCTGATCATATCGCCCTGTGCCTGCCGTTCAGCGGCCCCTTGGGGATGGCGTCGCAGGCCATTCGCGAAGGGTTTCTGGCGGCCTGGTTCGCCGCGAATGATAACAAACCCATCATCAACATTTATGACAGCGATGCCGTAAATATCAATAGTGTTTATCTGCAGGCCGTTGAAAACGGGGCGAATTTTGTTGTCGGCCCCCTGGAAAAAAACGCCATCGCGAATCTGGTGACGAGTAGCAGCCTGAAAGTCACCACACTCGCACTTAATCAGGTCGATACGCCGATGCTCGAAACACTCCCGGCAGATCAGGATGCTCCAATGCCCAGGCTAATCCAGTTCGGGCTCTCCTCCGAGGATGAGGCGCGGGAAGTAGCCGACCGGGCCAGACTGGACGGTCATAAACGGGCATTGGTCATCACTCCTGACAATGACAAAGGTCAGAGATTGTTTGAAGCTTTCCGCTCCCAATGGGAAGGTTCCGGCGGAAAAATCATGGAGCAGATAAAATATCCGGAAAGTACGGAAGAATACAAAACCTGGGTCAAGTCGCTACTGAATGCAAATTCCAGTGACCAGCGGGTGGCTGAACTGCGAACCCGTCTCAATCGTAATATCAGGGGTGAAACTCGGCTCCGGAGTGACGCCGATATGGTTTTCATGGCTGCCACTCCCGTGTCAGCCAGGCGCATAGTCCCGGAATTCCGGTTTTATCAGGCCCGCATCCCCATCTACTCGACTTCGGATATTTTTTCCGGCGTACATAATCCCCAACAGGATAAAGACCTGGATAACGTCATATTCAACCATATGCCATGGGTATTGGATCCCGAAATCCAGCAATCATTTCTGCAGCAATCCATCAATAAACACTGGTCAGCGGATAAATCCGCCTATCGGCATTTCTACGCCCTGGGTATCGATGCCTATCAGCTCATATCAAATTTAATCCGGCTCGCAACGCAGAACTCCGTTACTTATCGGGGGGTTACCGGTGAATTATTCCTGGCAGAGAATGGTCACATACAAAGAAGGCTCATGTGGGCTAAATTTTCGCAGGGCACGCCAGTCGTAATTGATCAAATGTTTTAACCTTGCAATGCCGGTAAATACTCATCTAAAGGGTAAACTCGCTGAAGACATCGCTTATCAATATCTGAAGCAACAGGGGCTCAAATTACTGGTAAAAAATTACCGCTCCCACACGGGGGAGATTGATTTAATCATGCGCGATGGTGAAATCACAGTATTTATTGAAGTCAGATCACGGAGGTACAATTCGTATATGCACGCCGTCGAAACCATCGACAGCGGGAAACGTACCCATATTATTGTAACCAGCCAGGAATATCTGCAACATCACAGGCGTTCCAACAAGGATATTTGCCGGTTCGATGTGGTGTTACTGACGGGAGCCCCCGAATCTGCACGGATTGAATGGATAAAAAATGCCTTTGAGGCATAATCTCCCGTTATGGAACCACTACAAAGAATACGAGAATACTTCAACGTCAGTACTCAGTTAATCCATGAGACTTGCGAACAAATTGCGCCGGGTATAGTTACGGCTGCAGAAATGATTACTAATTGCTTATTAAAGGAGAAAAAGGTCCTGAGTTGTGGCAATGGCGGATCCGCGGCGAGCGCCCAACATTTCTCAGCCATCATGCTGAATCGTTTTGAATTGGAACGACCGGGATTGCCTGCGCTTTGCCTGGCTTCCGATACCGCAACGCTGACAGCCATCGCCAATGATTACCAATATGCGGATGTTTTTTCCAAACAAATCAGGTCGATCGGACAACCCGGCGACGTACTAGTGGCCATCAGTACCAGCGGCGATTCGCATAATATCATCCATGCCATCGATGCCGCCCATGATCGGGAGATGCAAATCATAGCATTAACCGGACGTGAAGGAGGTCAGGTAACGGAACTAATAGAAGGGACTGATCTGGAAATCCGTGTGCCGAGCTGGTCTACTGCCAGAATTCAGGAATTACATATTATAATAATCCATTCTATCTGTGACCTGATCGATCAACTGTTACTTGGATCCGGAGAATAAACCACATGTATAAACATGATTTACGAATATTTTTATTGCTAGCTGTGGCGGCCCTGCTTCAAGCATGTGCGGCAGCGATAGTGGGTGGCGCAGCAGGTGTATCCGTCGCAACGGACAAACGCACCACAGGCACTGTGATAGAGGACCAGTCCATCGAATTGAAAGCATTGAGGGCGTTCTCTGACAACAAGGAAATATCGGACAAGGCGCATCTTAATGTCACCAGCTACAACACAATAGTACTGGTAACGGGCGAGGCCCCGGATGAAGCATTACGGCAACAGGCTATTGATCTCGTCTCCAGCATTCCCAAAGTCAGCCATGTGCATAATGAAATTACGATAGCTGCTCCCAGTTCATCAATGTCACGTAGCAGCGACTCCCTGATTACCGCAAAAGTTAAAACCCAACTCATCGCGGAGAAAAATGTCAGCAGCCTCAGTATAAAAGTTGTGACGGACAAGGGTGTTGTTTATTTAATGGGGATGGTAAGCAGACTTGAAGCAGAGATAGCGACGGAGATAGCTAGACAAACCAGCGGTGTGCAAAAGGTGGTCATGCTGTTTGAATATACTGACTAAGAACACCTGACGGATTCCGGAGTTCCTGAATTTTCAGTTGTCACTGGCCGGTGCTTTGGCCAATTGCCGATTATAGATGGCCGCGTCTTCCGCGCTGAAAGTGCAGATGATAATTTCAATAAAATATTTTTCGGTGGCTTGCATGGCTGACAAGGCTATCTTTGCCGCCGCCTCTTTCGGATAGCCATAAATACCGGTGCTGATAGCGGGCAAGACCAAGGTTTTTACGTTCTGCTCGATAGCAATCCGAAACACCTCACGGTAACAGCTTTTTAGCAACCCTGCCTCACCGCGCTTGCCGCCATGCCAGACTGGACCAACGGTATGAATGATCCAGCGCGCGGGCAGCTTGAATCCGGGTGTCAATCTGGCCTCGCCGGTTTTACACCCTCCCAGCCTGATATTATATTCGCGTAACTCCGGACCGGCGGCGCGATGGATAGCGCCATCCACACCGCCGCCACCGAGCAATGATTCATTTGCGGCATTAACAATGGCATCCACCTGCAACAGCGTGATATCTGACTGAATCACCCTAATCATTCCTGATGCTCCAGATATTTTTTTTATGGCGCTACCGTAATGATGAATATGTTTCATCATTACTTTAATTTGCCAGGCAGTCTGTTACTGTTATTTAACCAGCTTTAATTTAGGCGCTTTTTCCAGACGATTGATTGCAGGATCCGGCCCGGGCTCAGCTTCTTCTTCAGGGAAAACGATACCCATACCATTTTCCTTGGCATAAATCGCCAATACGTTACGGATCGGAACACTAATATTACATGGCTTACCGCCAAACCTGGCGCTACATAACAGCAGGTCATTACCGATAACCAGGTCTTTGACTGCATTAGGTGAGATATTGAGGACAATACGGCCGTTCTCTATGTATTGTTTTGGTACAACTACATCATCAGCCACAGTATCCACCAGTATGTGCGGTGTCATCAGGTTATCCAGTATCCATTCATTGATAGCCCGCAGTAGATACGGTCGTTTTGATGTAGCCATGGTTGTTACTGTCATTCAACTAGAAAAAGAGCGGCCCCGGGCATAAAGAGATTCCTCTTATTACATGCGCATTTCGCGTTCGCGCTGCGACAGGCTGGATTTGAATGTATCCCGTTCGAACAATCGTCTGGCGTATTCATTGATGATCTTCGCGGATGCCGGCATTTTTACACCGTAATGATCCAGCCGCCATAGTAAAGGTGCCATACAGCAATCGACCAATGAATATTCATCAGACATGAAATAGGGTTTCTGCGCAAACGCGGGAGCAATGGCCGTCAGATTATCGCGTAATTCCTTCCGGGCAGTGGCAGCTGCTATCTCATTTTTACCCGCAAGTGCGTCGACCAGAGAATAGAGATCACGCATGACCCGATAACGCAATTGCCGGTTATTGGCTCTGGCAACCGGATCCACGGGCATCAATGGCGGGTGCGGAAAACGTTCATCCAGATACTCCATGATGATCTGCTCGTCATACAGCACAAGATCGCGGTCGATAAGCGTCAACACCGAGTGATAGGGATTCAATTCCGCCAGATCGTCCGGTCGTTCATCTCCCTCGATATAATTAATTTCGACATTGATATCTTTCTCAGCCAGCACAATACGCACGCAGTTTCCAATCGGACCCGTAGTATCCGAATACAACACCATGACCGAGCGGCGGTTAGCTATGCTTGCCATGGAACCCCTCCGTAACAGCGGGAATAAGCTGCCATCCGGTTGCACAAAACCAGCTCGTCGTACGCACGCTTAGTGTACATCCTTCCAGTATTCCTTCTTCAGGAGATAAACAACCAGCAGCAGGATGATCAGATATACCATGACCCATCCGCCTATCTGGTAGCGCTTGAGCTTGATGGGTTCACCCAGATAAACCATGAAATTAACGAGATCCCTGACCAAGGCCGCATATTCCACCTCAGTCAGTTCGCCGGGCGTTTCCAGTTCCAGATGCTCGATCTCTTTGGTGACGCTGCCATCCGCGTTCTGCGTCTCTTTGACCACAGCCCTTTGCCAGCCCTGCTTTTCCCATAATATGTGCGGCATTGCGACGTCCTTGAATGTCAGGTTATTCACCCCGGTCGGTCGGCTGTCGTCCCGGTAAAAAGTCATAAAATAAGTATACAGCCAGTCGGCGCCACGGGCCCGGGCCGTCACTGACAGATCCGGAGGCACCATGGCAAAAAATTGCACAGCGTCGTCCCGGCTCAGATTGGAGGTCATGGTATCGCCTGGTTTAACGGTGCCGAACATGAGGTTTTCTTTGAGGACATCCACGGTGATACCCAGGTCCTGACCCAGGCGGCTATAACGCATGTAGGCGGCTGCATGGCAGCTCTGACAGTAATTGACGAAGATTTTGGCGCCGCGCTGCAGCGAAGCCTGATCGGACAAATCCACGTCGGCATGCATTACTGGACCGCTATCGGCCGCCCATGCCAGGGAGCCGGTCAAAAGCAAGGTAAGGAAAATAACTAACTGTTTCATGATTAGGTAACCCTGTCTGGTACCGGTTTATCGATGTCCAAGGAATAAAAGCCCAACACTTCAATCAAGATAACCAGGAGCGCATAACCGGATACGAAACCGAGAAAAGCGTTATCGATAATTTGTTTGTCATCCAGCATAACCGCAAGCTGATCGATCACCAGATAAGCTAATATCAGCCGCAATATCCATTTGACGCCGGCCCGGTAATATTTTGTGACGACACTGTCCGTCGGGCTGGTATAACAGGGGAACAAGATAAAAAACAGAAAGTAAACCACGGTCAGGAACCGCGCCAGATTGGTGTAAACCGGTGTTGCCAACTCTATGCCCAGCCAACCCAGCCCCAGGAAAGCGATAGTAAATGCGGCCAGGGCAGTTTTGAACTTCCAGCCCCGGTAACGGATGGATTTCACCGGACTGCGATCAAGCCACGGCAGCAGAAAAAATATCGGCAGGGCCGCGCCCATGACGAGCGCCCCGCCCAACAAATCCGGAATGGCGCGGAGCATGGCGTAGTACGGCGTAAAATACCACACCGGGGCAATATGTTCCGGCGTCTGCAGGGTATTCGCCGGGAAGAAATTATTATGCTCCAGAAAATACCCGCCCATCTCCGGCCAGAAAAAGACCACCGCGAAAAAGCCCAGCAGAAACACCACGGCACCGACTATATCCTTGACAGTGTAATAGGGGTGAAACGGGATCCCGTCCAGCGGGATGCCGTCGGGACCCTTGTGTTTTTTGATTTCGATTCCATCCGGATTATTCGAACCGACTTCATGCAGGGCCAGGATATGCGCGCCCACCAGACCGCAGAGCAACAGTGGCAGGGCAATCACGTGCAGGGAAAAAAACCGGTTTAGGGTGACGTCCGAGACCACATAATCGCCACGGACCCAGATTGACAGGTCTTCGCCGATGACGGGAATCGCGCCGAACATCGAGGTAATGGCTTGCGCCCCCCAGTAAGACATCTGCCCCCAGGGCAGCAGGTAGCCGAAAAACGACTCGCCAGCCAGGACAAAAAATACCAGCATGCCAAGGATCCATATCAATTCGCGCGGCTGCTTGTAGGACCCATACAGCATCCCACGATACATATGCAGATAGACCGTGATGAAAAACGCCGAGGCCCCGGTCGAATGCATGTAGCGGATCCACCAGCCCCAATCCACATCACGCATGATGTATTCCACCGAGGCAAATGCCATATCGGCGGACGGTTTATAATTCATCGTCAGCCAGATGCCGGTAATGATCTGTATCACCAGTACCAGTAACGCCAGAGAACCAAAGAAATACCAGAAATTAAAATTCTTGGGAGCGTAATACTTGGCCAGATGCTCATTCCAGTTCTGCATCAATGGGAAGCGGTCATCAACCCAATCGCGGAAACCATAAAGAAATTTGACGATGGTATTCATCAGGCCGCTCCCGAATCATCGCCTATCAACACCACGGAATCGCTCAGGTACTGGTGTGGCGGCACGATCAGGTTCAACGGCGCCGGCACCCCTTTAAAGACCCGGCCGGCCAGATCGAAACGGCTGCCATGGCAGGGGCAAAAGAACCCGCCCTGCCAGTTTTCGATCTCCGCGATTTCCCCCTTTCTGGCGTAAGTCGGGATACAACCCAGATGGGTGCACCAACCCTGCACGATTAAATATTCCGGCTTGACGGAACGATATTCATTCTTGGCATATCCTGGCTGTTCTGAATCATTGGAACCGGGATCGCTGACTTTCTCATCGAGCCCTGGCAGGGACTTTAACGCCTCTTCGTCCCGGCGCAGGATCAAGACTGCTTTGCCCTGCCAGGATACGCGTTTCAGTTCCCCCGGCAGAATATCGCTGATATCAACCTCCCTTGGTCCTTTCACTGGGCAGCAATGTTGACACGAAAGGAATCGCCGCCGCTACAACCCCGACCCCCCCGATTACCGTTGCGGTGGTGGTCAAAAACCGCCGGCGATCTTTGTCAATCCCGTCTTCACTCATAACTCGTATTTCCCCAACTAATATTTGAATGGATAAATTTATGAAAGCCCGTCAATAATGCCATTGATGACTTTCCGGATTATGAAAAACAAAATTGCGTTGTTCTTACTTTTTACATTTGCCACCTGCGTACGGCCCGCCTCCTGGTGACAGTAGTAAAGGCGTTGCAACCCGGTTCTTCCGCAGGTTTGTCTTCATTTTTCAATCTCTTGCGAGATTCAAATGGCACCTAAGGACATTCTTCCTGTGATCTCTGGCTGATGCAGAAGTTCTGCGTTAAAAATCGGAGCGGATTATAGCATGGATCAGGTAAACTGTTGCCTGCTGGCCTGAAAAACTCTTACTAAATCCATGACTGTTCTACAACTGAGGAAGATCACGGTATTTATCCTGCGCTCCTGCGTGGCTGGCCTGGCTATTGCTTTCCTGGCCTTATACTTCTTTCCCGGGTTATTTAACCGGGAGGAGACCCTGGCCAACCTGGTAGTAAACAGCAACTCAGTAGGCATTTCCGCGAGTCAGAATGAAACGATTTCCTACAGCCGGGCGGTCGCCAGCTCAGCTCCCAGTGTAGTGAATATTTACGCCTCCAAGGTGCTGAAACGCAGAATCAATCCGTTATTGCAGGATCCGATCTTCCGCCGTTTTTTCGGGGATCTGGGCACGGAAACACAACGCAATATCGACACCGGTTCCGGGGTGATACTGAATCCGGATGGCTATATGGTCACCAACGCCCATGTCATCAATGGCGCGGATGAAATACTTATCACTCTCATCGATGGCCGGCAAACGAAGGCGGAAATTATCGGTGTGGACCCGGAAACGGATCTGGCCCTGTTACAGATACAACTCAACTCGCTGCCGTCCATACCGATAGGCGATTCAGATGATCTGGAGGTCGGCGATGTGGTGTTGGCCATCGGCAATCCTTATAATTTCGGCCAAACCGTCACCCAGGGTATCGTCAGCGCCAAAGGGCGCAAACCGCTGGGTATTTCCACAATCGAGGATTTTATTCAGACCGATGCGGATATCAATCCAGGAAACTCCGGTGGCGCCCTTATCAATGTCAAAGGGGAACTGGTAGGAATCAATACAGCTATGTTCACCGTTTCCGGCGGCTCCCAGGGCATCGGTTATGCCATACCGATCAAACTGGTGTTCGATGTCATGCAGCAATTACTCAGTCATGGCCATGTGATCCGGGGTTATCTAGGCATTATGGCCGAAGCAGTACCGAATGGTACGCTGGATACTTCGGGACAACAGCAATCGGGTATACTGGTCTCGGCTGTCATCAACAATGGACCTGCCGCCCTCGCGGGGGTCATTCCTGGCGATATCATCACCGAAATCAACGACACCCAGATTTATGATACCCGCCAGGCATTCCAGATCATCTCCGGACTCCGGCCCAGCGCGACAGTTGAAATCGTCATCATCAGAGGTTGGGAAGAGATGTTATTAACGGCCACCATCACGGACAAACCGACCGTGCCAGTGCGCTGACCATGGTCAAGTCCGACTAAACCTGCTGTCGCAACGTCGACTTAAACCCGCATTCCTCACCACCATATCTACTACGGACGCCGATCCGCTCGCCGTAACGGGTCGTACTCCCTCAGGCCGGTTCGACGTAGTGTCGACTACGCCTTCACCAACCTTCAGTCCGTGCGGCCCGTCTCAGCGGCGCCTCAGCGTCCTCGCTACGTCAGGTGGTGAGAAATGTGGGTTAAAGCCTCCAGAAAAAGCTGGTTTTGCTCTGGCGTACCGATGGTTACCCGCAAACAATCCGCCAGTAACGGATGGCTACCATGCAGGTTCTTGATCAGCACACCCGCCTGTTTCAGGCCATTGAATAGCCGATCACCACCACCCTGTTCAATTCTGAACAAAAGAAAATTGGTTGCACTGGGCCAGACCGCGATACCGGGAATGGCAGCCAAAGCCTGACACAATATTTCCCGGTCATGGCGGATGGCGGCTGCCTGCTCATTGAGAAGATCGATATGGTCCAGAATAAAAGTGGTACTCAACTGGGTTAAAATATTGATGTTGTAGGGCAGGCGTATTTTGTCAAACTCCCTGAGCCAGTCCGCCGGACCAGCCAGGAAGCCCAGGCGTAAACCAGCTAGTCCGAATTTTGACATGGTGCGCATGATGAGCAGATTGTCATAATGTGCGAGCCGGTCAAGGAAACTGCTTTCAGCAAAGACATGATAGGCCTCATCCACCACGACAATACCGGGAGCATGCTCGATAATGTCAATAATCGCCCTGGTATCAAATAAATTTCCAGTCGGATTATTCGGATAGGCGAGAAAGATCGCGGCTGGTTGATAGTCCCGTATGGCGCGCAGCAGCGCCGCCGTATCCAGGGTAAAGTCCCGCTGTAGCGGTATGCCGACGAACCGTGCCTGCGTGGCCGCCGCGATGACTTCATACATCACGAATGTAGGCGTGGGCGCCATGAACACCGTGTTCTGGCCAGCCATGGCCAGCATGATGATCTGGATAATTTCATCGGATCCGTTACCCAGCAATAACTCCATATCTGCCGGGATGGTAAATGCGGTTCTTAATGATTCTTTAAGGACGGTGGCGTCGGCGCTGGGATAGCGGTTGATTTCCGCATCGGCGAGACAGTTCAACCAGGATTGTTTTATCTCGGCCGGCCAGGTATACGGGTTTTCCATCGCATCCAGTTTGACCAGACCTGCGGCATTCTGGACGTGGTAAGCACTGGTGGCCAGTACGGATGGTCTGATCCAGCGTGTGACTTTATCGATGCTCATGGCTGAATACCGCATTGATACTGTTATCTTTACGCTGGCAGCTTGTTATTTACCGACGACTTCCGCTAATCGTTTAATAAATGGTTTGATGATGGCGTGTTTCATTTTCATGGCGGCCTTGTTGACGATCAGGCGGGAACTGATATCAGCGATCTTCTCCAATGGCACCAGCCCATTGGCCTTGAGGGTATTACCGCTATCCACCAGATCAACGATCCGGTCGGCGAGACCGAGGACCGGCGCCAGTTCCATGGATCCATACAGTTTGATAATTTCCACTTGCCGACCCTGATCGGAAAAATACTTTAGGGTTGTGTTCACGTATTTGGTTGCGACCCGCAACCGGCCATCACCATTTTGACTGCCCGGTACACCCGCCAGCATTAACCGGCATCTGGCGATATTCAGGTCAAGCGGCTCGTATAAACCGTCGCCATTGTATTCCATCAACACATCCTTACCGGCAATACCGGCATCTGCGGCGCCATACTCGACATAGGTCGGAACATCAGTCGCGCGGATAATGATAAGCCGGACCCCGGGTTGATTGGTCGTAATGACCAGCTTGCGCGAAGTCTCCGGATCTTCCCTGGGTATGATACGCGCGCGTTCGAGCAGGGGCAGGGACTCCTTCAAAATACGCCCCTTGGAAATGGCAATGGTGAATGTATCAGTCATAAAATAAATCCTGCATTCCGGGCCTGGCGTCAGCCTGGTACGCGTTTGATCCTGGCGCCCAACTGCGCCAGCTTCTCTTCAATGGTTTCATAGCCCCGATCGATATGATAAATGCGATCAACCACGGTTTCCCCTTCCGCCACCAGTCCGGCCAGAACCAGACTCGCCGAGGCCCTCAGATCAGTCGCCATGACCGGCGCCGCAGTCAGTTTTTCAACCCCCGTACTGATGGCCGTATTGCCTTCAAGTTTGATATCAGCGCCCAGGCGCCTTAATTCCTGAACGTGCATAAAGCGATTTTCAAACACATTCTCGGTGATGACACCGCTGCCGCTGGCGATACAATTCATCGCGGTAAACTGGGCCTGCATATCCGTGGGAAAACCGGGGAATGGCGAAGTATGGACATCGACCGCCCGTGGTCTTTGCCGCTTCATGTCCAGAGTGATGGAATTGTCATCGGCCACTATATCTGCGCCGGCTTCCTTCAACTTCGCCAGTACCGCATCCAACAGGCTGGCACGGGTGTTCCGCAACTTGATTTTGCCGCCGGTCATGGTCGCGGCCACCAGATAAGTGCCAGTCTCGATCCGGTCCGGCAGGATGCTGTGTCTTGCGCCCGTCAGACGCTCGACGCCCTCGATGGTGATCCGGTCCGTACCTGCACCCTCTACTTTCGCGCCCATGGCATTCAGACAAGTGGCCAAATCCACCACTTCCGGTTCCCGCGCCGCGTTCTCGATCACCGTGACGCCTTCCGCGAGAGTCGCGGCCATCATCAGATTCTCGGTACCGGTTACCGTGATCATATCCATGGTCAGAGGTACGCCGCGCAGACGCCGGGAGCGTGCGCGGATATAGCCGCCTTCCACCTTGATGTCCGCGCCCATGGCCTTTAAACCCTGGATATGCAGGTTCACCGGCCTGGACCCGATAGCGCAACCGCCCGGCAGGGAAACATCGGCCCGGCCATATTTCGCCAGCATCGGTCCCAGCACCAGGATTGAGGCGCGCATGGTTTTTACAAGCTCATAGGGCGCGAATAATTCAGTGATATTCTTATTATTGATTTCGATATTCATGCGCTCGTCGATGGTTAATTCCGCCCCCATCCGGCCGAGCAGCCCCATGGTCGTCGTAATGTCGTGTAAGTGCGGGACGTTACTGATCACCACCGACTCATCCGTCAATAAGGTAGCAGCCAGTATCGGTAATGCGGCGTTCTTCGCGCCAGAGATCGAAATTTCCCCCTGTAACGGGATACCACCATGAATAATTAATTTATCCACTGCTGTTTAATCCTGTAATCTAAAGGACTCTCAGTCCTTTTTTACTTTCCCACTCTTCCGGGGTAATGGTTTGTATGGACAAGGCATTAATGTCCTTACCCATCTTCTGACCCAGTGCCCGATATATCATCTGGTGCTGCTGCACCATGGACTTGCCCTTGAATTGTTCGCTGATAACCAGAGTTTCAAAGTGAGTTCCATCATCGCCGCTGACGGTGACGCTGGCACCGGGGATACCCGCCACGATTAGATCTTTGATTTCGTCATTTTGCATGCAAGAACACCTTTCAACAGAGCTATATTCACCGCACTGTATTACCGTTGCAGCGGAACACTATACAGGACTTGATTGAAAGTCGTTATAGCTACGGAGAGAACCAAGGATTCATTGGTGGGATTATGATTAATCCGGATAAAATTAACAATTCGGTAATAACCATAATTGCTGACCGCCAGGGAAGAACTTTAACCAGATTTGAACCCGGATTTTTGTAGCCGGAACGCAGGTGTGCCCCTGGTAGGGGCAACCCTTGGTAGCCCGACATGACTTGATAGAATATTTATTCTCAACGACTCCCGGTTGCCGTGGAAATTTATGGAAACTCTGATGTGTCAGAGTTTCCGCGGTACAGGGAAGTGCCGTCATTTTCGATGGCAATTAAGCCATTGAAAATGTGAGAAAAACAAAAATCACATTTTTTGTTTTTCGTGCTCTGATAATTCATGGATGAATTATTCAGAGCTTCCATATTATTTGGCGCCCGTATCCGTTATGGAATTGCCGACGATGGCCTTGTTATTCTTGTCCACCAACTGCTGGATGAGCGAGTCCAGACCCTTGTTACGGATCTCGGCGGCGAAAGAACCACGGTAGGTGGATACCAGACTGATTCCGTCAATAGTCACATCAACTACCTTCCACGCACCATCCTTGTTAATCAGGCTGTAATTAATGGGTATCTTGCTGGAACCGGGCCGGGCGATATCAGTCTTTACCCGCACGATTTTGGAATCCTGACTTTTTTGCTCGGGGTGATAAGTTATCTCGTCATCCGAATATTCCAGCAGTGCCTTGGCGTAGGTACGCACCAGCAGGGTCTGGAACTGGGCGGTAAAAGCCTCTTGCTGTGCCGCGGTCGCCGCTCTCCAGTTCTTCCCCAACACCAGTTTGGACATGCTATTGAAATCAAACTGGGGGACGATGAGATCATCAACCAGGCCGTAAATCTTTTCGGGCCTGGCATTCAATTCCTCACGCTCGGACTGCAGTTTGGCAATCACCTGATCGGATGTGGTTTTTACTACTTCTCCCGCCGACTGTGCCACTGCTTGCGCAGTCCCGCCAATGAAAAGTACGTACAACAGTAAAGAATATAAATATTTAGGGGTCATGGAAATACTCACCTATTTTAGTGCTCCTCAAAAAACAAAAATTGTTTGTACTGCTCCATTGTCATGCAAGTGGAGCTATGAATCTACAGTTGTTTGTAACATTGTTTCCACATCGTACAGTCTGGCGAGACTGAGTAGTTGCTGGTTCATACCTTTGATGTGCAAACTTATATTTTGTTTCCTTGCCATCCGTAAACAGGCGAGCAACAGGCTGATGACCGTTGAATCACATTCCTGAATTCCACTGCAATCCAGATCTTCAATTCCCGGTACCAGTTCACGCCTGAAAGTCCTGAACAGACCGTTGACGGTTTTGATATTTACCCGGCCCTGCAATTGCAAGACCTGGTTGTTACGGACAAATTTCGCAGTTTCATTCATTTGATTGATTTATCGCATGATGCAGGCGGAGGTAAATCCAGATCGACTACATTCACTCACTTGCCTTATCGAGCAGAAATTCACTAATCAATGATTCCAGTACCAATGCGGATGAGGTCAGCGTGATTTTACCACCATCTGTTAAATTCTCGGATTCCGCCCCGCTCTCGAGGCCAACATATTGCTCGCCGAGCAATCCGGAGGTAAGGATGGAAGCAGAGGTATCCTGACTGAATGGATAACGCTGCTCCAAATTCATGCTTACCATGGCGACATATTTCTGCGTATCAAGCGTGATATCGGTTACCCTCCCTACCACTACACCGGCACTCTTGACCGGTGCCCGCACCTTAAGTCCGCCGATGTTACTGAATTCGGCTGTAACCTGATAGGTCGCTTCACTGGTTGAAGAAGCCAGGTTTGCAACTCTCAGCGCAACGAATACAGTAGCGCCAATACCGATAGCAACAAAAATACCCACCCATATATCCATGACTGTCCGATTCATCAGATCCCCCGAAACATAAATGCAGTTAGTACAAAATCGAGCGCCAGTATAGCGAGTGAGGAGGTCACTACCGCACGGGTAGTCGCGGCGGAAACCCCCTCTGCCGTTGGCGGGGAATTATACCCCTCAAACACCGCAATCATTATGACCGCGACGGCAAACACAACACTCTTGATGATGCCGTTTAATACATCTTCCCTGAAATCGACAGTGGCTTGCATCTGTGACCAGAAGATACCCTCATCGACGCCCAGCAACTTAACTCCAACCAGGTAACCGCCAAATATCCCCATCACATTGAACATGGAGGTGAGCAAGGGCAGCGAGATAATGCCAGCCCAGAAGCGCGGGGCAATCACCCTGGCAACCGGCTCGATCGCCATCATCTCCATGGCGCTGAGCTGTTCCGTGGTTTTCATCAAGCCGATTTCGGCGGTAACGGCGGTGCCCGCGCGGCTGGCAAACAACAGGGCGGACAATACCGGGCCCAGTTCCCGCACCAGAGCCAGCGCAACTACCGTACCGACCCCTTCCCCCGATCCAAACCGCTCAAGGGTATCGTACATCTGCAGGCCCAATACCAGGCCGACAAACATTCCGGAAACCAGGATAATGATCAGGGACTGGACGCCGATGAAATAGGTTTCCCTCAATACCAGCCGGGGACGGATCAAGCAGGTTCCGGATTGGATTAATATTATAAACAGAAAGCGGCTGGCGTATCCCAGCCGCCATAGCCTGTCGTTGACGTAATGCCCGATTGAGGCGGGAATCCGTATGATGGCCCTCATAATGTCCTGCCTAGCAACAAATCCGAATAACTCTCAGACGGATAGTGAAAAGCCACCGGTCCATCGGTTTCACCCCATACAAACTGGTGTACGAAAGGCAGCGTGGAAGAACGTATTTCCTCAGCAGTCCCTTCCGCGACAACCACACCGTCAGACACCATATATACATAATCGACAATTTTAAGGGATTCCTGCACATCGTGGGTCACCACAATAGAAGTGGCGCCCAGGGCGTCGTTTAACTTGCGTATGAGTATACCGATCACTCCCAGTGAAATGGGGTCCAGACCGGCGAATGGTTCATCATACATTATCAACATGGGATCCAGGGCAATTGCGCGCGCAAGAGCAACCCTTCTTGCCATACCCCCCGAGAGTTCCGAAGGCATCAACTTATAGGCGCCATGCAATCCCACAGCATGGAGTTTCATCATAACCAGATCATAAATGATGGCTTCCGGAAGGTCGGTATGTTCGCGCATCTGAAAAGCAATATTTTCGTACACATTCAGATCGGTAAACAACGCACCCATCTGGAATAACATGCCCATCTTCCGGCGCAGCCTGGTCAGTTGACTTGCACTGAGGGTCTCCACTGATTCACCGTCGACCTTGACACTGCCACTCGATGGCTTGAGTTGGCCGCCGATCAGCCGCAGCAAGGTGGTCTTACCGCAGCCGCTGCCTCCCATGATGGAAACTACCTTGCCGCGCGGGACTACCAGATTGATGTTTTTTAATACCGGGCGCTGATCATATGCAAATGATACGCTCTGAACCTCGATTAAGTTGCTGCCAGACATGTTAAGTTCTGCGATTGTTGAACATTATTTTCAGACAGCCCAAACCAACCTTGTTTATTTCCAGCTGGTTAGTCATATAAGGTCTTTTATGTTTTTTCTTGCTTTAGAGTTGTAAGATTTTTGCTAGCAACTTGAAAACCGTAGTTATCGTAGCAGAATTAAGCGGGCAATCTTCCAATATTTTAGGCAGCAGGTCAACCTGCCAGGGACTTTGTTGTGAAATATGCTAAGATAATTATTCCACGTGCAGAGCAGGATGACGATTATGTTAAGACTAAGCATATTCTTTATTTCACTACTTTCCTTGTCGGTATATGCCCAAACACCAAGCCCATCAGCGCAGGGAGCGGAACTGTATTTCATTGCCCCGGTTGATGGCGAGACCGTGACCAGTCCGGTGACAGTTAAATTCGGATTGAAGAACATGGGCATAGCCCCGGCCGGTGTCAATGTTGAGAACACTGGCCACCACCATCTGTTGATCGATTCCGGACTGCCGGCTTTAGACCAGCCAATTCCGGCGGATGACAAGCATGTCCATTTCGGCAAAGGTCAGACGGAAACCAGTCTGAATCTGGCGCCGGGAACGCATACCTTGCAGTTACTATTGGGTGACCACGTCCACACACCGCATTCCCCGCCGGTAGTGTCCAAACAAATTACCATTACCGTTAAATAAGAATCCGCGCTGCAAGGCGTCGGTTATAAAAATGCCCGCGTACGCGGGCATTTTGCAATTTACTTTATACTCTGAACTTTTTACTTTTAACTGTTTCTACTGTCTTCCAGCAACTCGATCTTGTAGCCGTCCGGATCTTCGACAAACGCCAGCACCCGGCCTGAACCCTTCATCGGCCCGGCTTCCCGGACGATCTTGCCGCCAGCAGCGCGAATTCTTTCACACGCCGCATAAACATCATCGACGCCTATGGCGACATGACCGTAGGCATCCCCCAGATTATAGCTGTCCTTACCCCAGTTATAGGTTAATTCCAGGACAGTGTTTTCAGCTTCATCGCCATAGCCAAGAAATGCCAGGGTGAACTTGCCTTCCGGGAACTGGTGTTCGCGCAGCAGCCGCATACCGAGAATCCTGGTATAAAACGACTTGGAACGCTCCAGATCACCGACCCTGAGCATGGTATGCAGAATACGCATGGTCATGTTTCGCCTCTAGTTGAATTTACCGCGATCCGGCAATTGTATCTCGCTGTTCAGGATCTTGCCCAGGGTCTCCACGTATAATTCGTGCTCCACGGTCAGGACCTTTCGCGCCAGACTTTCGGCGGTATCCGCAGCCGTAACTACGACGGTTTTTTGCGCCAGCACCGGCCCGGTGTCGTAATCACCATCCACAATGTGGATGGTGGCGCCGGATTCCTTCTCGCCATTGGCTATCACGGCGGCATGAACATGCATGCCGTACATGCCCGCACCACCATACTTCGGCAACAGGGCTGGATGGATGTTCAGGATGCGGCCTTTATAAGCAGTCAGGGTACGCTGGCCGATCTTTTTCATATAGCCGGCGAGAATGACAATGTCCACCTCATGCTCCTGCAAGGTCGAGGTAATTTTCCGATCCAGCTGTTCCGGATCGGGATGAGTGCTGCTGCTCAGGTGATACGCCGCAATGCCTTCCGCCTGAGCCCGGGCCAGAGCGCCGGATTCACGATTATTACTGATGACCACCACCGGCTGTGCCGGCAGTTCGTCGGCCTTGCAGGCATCGATGATTACCTGCATGTTCGAGCCCCTCGCTGAGGCGAGGAAGCCTAATTTCGTTTTCTTCTTGCTGGTCATGGTTGCAAAGAGGTCGGGAATCCCAAATGGTTCAGCTTACCTGCCAGACGTTGGCACTCAGCAGGCAACTTTATCCGCAAGGCGCTAAACTCTCTGCGAGTCCGGTACTGGCTGCGTAAGTCATCAAAGAACCTGGCTCGCTGTCCCGGTTCCAGACTGAGTATTTGCCGTAACGCACTGGCGTCCGTACGCACATCATAACTGGTCAATACCGCCATCTGGATCGCATCCAGTTCGGCGACCTCAGCGGTGAGCGCGATTTCCACCGGCTCCAGATTGCGGAAGTTATCCATGCTGGTTGCCGCGCAGGGCTGTTGAAAATACGAGCACGCCTGTTTGTACACCATAGCCACCGCCTTTAATTTGGCATCCAGGGTATGACCAGCGATATGCGCCGTTGCGATAGTTGCCTTCTGCATTAGCTCGCTATCGATATCCGGCTCGCCGTTCCAGACATCCAGCACGACGCTGGCCTGCTGGTACAGATCAAGGAACGGGAGCAGGGCGTTTTCATCGATTACATCGCCGCGCGAAGTATTAATGAGAATAACGTCTTCACGCAGCCGCTGCAAAAACGCGGCATCGATCATACGCCAGGTGGGATATGCGCCGGTTTTTACCAGGGGGACATGTACAGAAATAATATCCGCGTCAAACACCTCATTGAGCTCACAGTAATCCTGCCCGCCGGTGGCATCCCGCAAGGGTGGATCATTGACCAGACAGCGAACACCGAGGCTGTGCAGAAAACCGCGCAACAGGGATCCCGTGTGGCCGCATCCAATGATGGCCACTGTCTTGCTGATGAGATCGAATTCGCGCTGTTCCATCAGCACCATTAAACTGCTTAAAACATATTCGGCCACGGCACGGGCGTTACTGCCGGCGGCGCAGCCAAACCCGATACCGTTTTTTTGCAGACAGGCCTGATCGATATGGTCGGTGCCGCTGGTAACACTGCCGACAAAGCGTACAGCACTGCCGCGTAATAGACTTTCCGTGACGTTTGTGATGGAGCGGACAATCAGGATATCAGCCTGTTTCACCAAGGCAGCTGTAATACTACGACCATCGACCTTGATCACATCACCGAGCGACGCGAAATATTTTTCAGCAAAAAAAATATCTTTATCGACGACAATCTGCATTTGCCAAAACCCGTGTCGCGCTTGTTAACTACCAGCCTAAACCCCGGGAAGCTTACCGGGAATTCTAGCGGGAATAACTACTGATACAGTGAATTTATCAGAGGCTTTTCATGGTGCCCTTGGGCAGCACCGCTGTAACTGCATGCTTTTGCACCTTGATCTCCAGGTCTGTGGCGATCTCAATAGCCATGAAGTTATCACCAATCTTGTTGATGCGCCCCACGATCCCACCATTGGTAACAATCTCATCACCCTTGCTGAGCGCCTCGAGCATTGCCTTATGCTCCTTCGCCTGCTTGGTCTGGGGCCGGATTATGATGAAATAAAAGATGGCGACAAAAACCACCATCATGATGATGAAGGAAGTACCGCCGCCTTGTGGTGACGCCGACTGGGCCCAGGCATTGTTTATGAAAAAATTTAACATTTAAGGATATTCAGGTTTGGTGGACAGGCTTTATTATGACACAGTATCCCCATTTTGCGCGCGCTTCGCATAAAAATCATTGATAAATTGCTGCAGCGCACCCGCCTTGATCGCGGTCCGCAGGCCCCGCATTAATTGCTGATAAAAATGCAGGTTATGCCAGGTATTGAGACGGGCACCCAGGATCTCCCTGGTTTTATCCAGATGATGCAGATAAGCGCGGCTGTAATTCCGGCAAGTATAACAACCGCAATCCGCGTCCAGTGGCTGCACACTGTTGCGGTGCTCCGCATTCCGTATCTTGACGACTCCGGCCGCCGTGAATAACTGGCCATTACGGGCATTTCGCGTTGGCAAGACACAGTCAAACATATCCATCCCCATGCGCACGGCTTGCACGATATCTTCCGGTGTACCAACCCCCATCAGATAACGAGGCTGCCGGGCCGGCAGGCGCGGACCGATGTGCGCAAGCATATCCAGCATCAGTGGTACCGGTTCGCCGACCGACAGGCCACCGATGGCATAACCGTCAAAGCCGATGTCCTGCAACCCCTCCAGGGAAGCGCCGCGTAACTGTTTATACATGCCGCCCTGGATAATGCCGAACAGGGCGGACGGATGGTCGGCGTGAACCTCGCGGCAACGTCTGGCCCAACGCAAGGACAATTCCATGGAGGCCCGGGTCTGCTCCTCCGTGGCCGGATAGGCCGTGCAGTCATCGAAAACCATAATGATATCGGCATTCAGATCGTGTTGTATCTGGATCGCCTGTTCCGGTCCGAGGAACACCGGATCGCCGTTGACCGGCGAACGGAACTGCACACCCGCTTCACTGATCTGCCGCCCCTCCGCCAGGCTGTAAACCTGGAAACCACCGGAATCGGTCAGGATCGGCCCGGGCCAGTGCATGAAATCGTGCAAACCGCCGAACTGACGGATCACTTCCACGCCCGGCCGCAGCATCAAATGAAAGGTATTGCCGAGTATGATTTCGCTGCCGACTTCCCGGAGTTCCTCCGCCGTCATGGCCTTGACTGTGCCATAGGTTCCCACCGGCATGAAGGCCGGTGTCTCAATCGTGCCTCTGGGAAAACTGATGCGACCCCTGCGGGCCTGACCATCCTGCGCTAATAGATCAAATTGCATAATTACATTTCACTTTTTACTTTCTACTTTTCACTTATCACTTGTAACTGTTTTATCAATTAACATTGCGTCACCATAACTGAAAAACCGATATTGTTCCCGCACCGCATGGCGGTAAGCCGTCAACACCTGTTCCGTGCCGGCGAAGGCGCAGACCAGCATCAACAGGGTGGATTCCGGCAGATGAAAATTGGTCAGCATGGCGTCGACCATCCGGAATCTGAAACCCGGATAGATGAAGATATTGGTTTCGCCTTGCTGTGGTATCAGCGTGCCCGTCAACGCGGCGGTCTCCAACACCCGCGCCGTCGTAGTGCCCACGGCAACGACTCTGCCGCCAGACTGCCTGGTCCGGGAAATACTTTCGCATAACTCTGCATCAATCTCGAAATATTCGTTATGCATATGATGATCTTCTATGTGCTTCGCCCGCACCGGCTGAAACGTCCCCGCACCCACATGCAAGGTGACAAACCCCGTCGCACAACCCCGATCCCTGATCCTTTGTAACAGGGCCGGCGTGAAATGCAGCCCGGCGGTCGGCGCGGCCACGGCGCCGGCATGACGTGCAAAAACGGTCTGGTAACGCTCCCGGTCCAGGGGCCCATCTACCCGCCGGATATAAGGTGGCAAGGGCACATGCCCGGCCTCTTCCAGAATCCCGGTCAAGGCTGTTTGATCCTCAACTGCCAGCAAGAAGAACTCGTCCTGCCTGCCGATGACCTGCAACTTTTTGCCGTTTTCCAACAACAACCGGCTGCCGATCCGCGGAGATTTACTGGCCCGGATCTGACCGAGCAGTTTGCCCTTGCCGATGAGTCGTTCTATCAGAATCTCGACCTTGCCGCCGGTTTCCTTGCTGCCAAAAAGACGCGCCGGTATGACCCGGGTATCGTTAAACACCAGCATATCACCGGGATGCAGCATGGTTACCAGATCCGCAAAAACACCATCGTGGACGTCGCCACTGGTCATATCGAGATGCAATAACCGGCTCTCGCCCCGGACTGGCGGCGGATATTGAGCGATCAGCTCTTCCGGCAAATCATAGGTAAACTCACTACGCAACATGGCGCGGCATGGTAACAGAATTGGGCCGCATTTCTCACCGAATGCCACTACGGCCATGGTGGAAGTTTGATTTAGGCCTGAGTTTCCTTATACTTGCACACCCCGCTGAGGTAAAGCCGGAGTGGCAGAATTGGTAGACGACGTGCAGGATGCACTAGTGTCGCGGGCGCAGGATGCGCAAGAGCGACCGACATACAGGATGTATTAATGTCGCGGAGGACAGGATGTCCGTGACGATTACATGGAAGTAATCGGTTGAAAACGTCTGGAACAAGTTTTCCAGCGACCGCGCCGGGCGGAATTATCAGCCTTGCAAAAATGTTTAAGAAAAAATGCCGGAGTGGCGGAATTGGTAGACGCGCCAGACTCAAAATCTGGTATGGGTGACCATGTGAGAGTTCGAGTCTCTCCCCCGGCACCAACACTACAGTGAAAAGTTAAAAGGAAATGTTGCTAACCTGCTGCGGTAAGCAGCAGGTTAGCATTCACGAGACTGGCTTTAATAAATTTCCGGAATCCGGGTTTGATCCGACATGGGCGGGCGCACATAGCCGCTTTCCCGCTGGCGCGGTGGCAATTCTACCGGTGTGGGTGACAAATCCTCGTAGTCGATCATGCTCAGAAGATGAGTAATTATATTCAGGCGGGCTCGCTTCTTATTATCACCATCGACGACATACCAGGGTGCCTGCTTGATATCGCAATGCGCGAACATTTCGTCCTTGGCCTTGGAATACTCCACCCATTTGGAGCGGGATTGCAGATCCATGGGGCTCAGTTTCCAGTGTTTGGTCGGATGGTAGATGCGACCCTGGAAACGCCGTTCCTGCTCCTCATCACTGACTGAGAACCAGTATTTGATGAGTATGATGCCGGACCGCACCAGCATGCGTTCGAACTCCGGACAGGAACGTAGAAATTCGCGATATTCCTCTTCAGTGCAATAGCCCATGACCCGTTCCACACCGGCCCGGTTATACCAGCTGCGGTCGAACAGGACCATTTCCCCGCCAGCGGGCAGATGCTGAATGTATCTCTGGAAATACCACTGGCTGCGCTCCCGCTCGGTAGGTGCGGGCAGCGCGACCACACGGCACACTCTCGGACTCAGGCTTTCGGTGATACGCTTGATAGCGCCGCCTTTGCCGGCCGCATCGCGACCTTCAAAGATGGCGATGACTTTCATGTTTTTGTGTTTAACCCATTCCTGCAATTTGACCAGTTCGATCTGCATCCTGGCGATTTCCTTCTCGTACACTTTGTTTTTAATCTTTTTCTTGTCTTTCTTATCCTTGCCACTATCTCCTGAATCATCAGACCTGGTTGAGATTTCCTCTTCATTCTCGCCGTTAGTCTTTTTCTCTTTGGATTTGTTCTTACCCACGGTTCTGTCCCCCATCTCTAGCTTATTATTCGAGTAATACTTGATTATAGTCGAAATTTCGCCTTTTCAAGGTAATTTAATGACTTCTCCCTCAAGATTCCTGATGAGCAGGGTAACGTCTGAAGTTACTTCCGTTAATTTCCCGGCACTGGTAGTGCGTATGACGATATTGACCCCTAGTTTTCCTTGTCTGAAGAAAGGGTAACTGCCGATAGTAACCTCCGGGAAACGGTCTTGCAGCCTGCTCAAACCTTCCGCCAGGACACTTTCCGGCAAGCCTGTGACCACGCTGCCGGTTAGCATCGGGGCCCCACCGATCAACCGGTCCGTGATGCCTTCAAACATGGCCTGCATGATCAATGGCACGCCCGGCAGCACAAAGACATTTTCAATCTGAAATCCCGGCGCACCACTGACAGGGTTATCAATGAGTTTCGCCCCGGAGGGGATGTCCGCCATTTTCAGCCGCGCTTCGTTCAGGTTATCCGGGCCATAGTACGACTGCATTACTTTGACGGCTGTTGCGTTCCGTTCGAGTTGCCGATTGAACAAGCGGGCGATAACCGCAGTGGTAATATCATCATGGGTAGGACCGATGCCACCGGTCGTAAAAACATAATCATACAGATGTCGACAGGCATCGACGGTGGCCATAATCGCTTCCGGCACGTCGGGTATCACCCTGCATTCCGCCAGTCGAATGCCCAATTCATCACAACGTTTGCCTATGTAGGCAATATTCAGATCCTGAGTTCGGCCGGATAGTATCTCGTTACCGATGACCACGACACAGGCGGTAATGTTGTGAGCCAATTTATCCATGCTTTGAATCTGGTTAGCGTGAACCTGAATGATGTGACATTCAGGATCAACTTTCAACCACGAGATAGATTAGTGTTTATTGCGTAGCACAGGAGGAAGGCAGGGAACCGGGTAATTCAATCATCGAAAATCAAGTCAGACTGCCATGGTCGCTTCGATCATTTTCTTAATCGATTGCGGTTCGAACGGTTTGTCACAAATCGCAAATACACCGGACTGCTCCACGGTAGCCAGTTTACTCATGTCGCCTTCCGTGGTAACCATCAGGACGGGGACAGCAGGCTGACTACTCCTGTTGCGGATATAATCGATGAGTCCCTTGCCATCGATTTCCGGCATATTGTAATTCGTTAAAATCTGATCAAAATATTTGTTATCGATGACGGTAATCGCTTCTTTCCTGTCAGCCGCCTGATAGAAATTTTCCATACCCATCCTTATGTAAGGTCCAGATAATTTGAAAACGTGAAAACTTGCAGTCATCGACCACCTGAACGGTCATTAGCCCAAAACGGGCTTTTGATTGGGTGTTTCGAGATAAAAAAACTGGCCGGTTGTTACGGCGACCCGGGGCCGGGCATCAGGCTGCCTGGGCGGGGATCCGGTCTTTGATGGCCTTGATGC
>JACVQI010000131.1 GCA_015661095.1 Gammaproteobacteria bacterium | reverse complement strand
GGAACTGGTTGCCAGAACCACAGGCAAAGCGGCCGCCACCACCCAGGCGGCAGCAGCCAGTCTGGCCGACATTGTGCTGCTGGCCATACCCTGGACCGCAACCGAGACAGTTGTTAAGGAACTGGGGGATCTGACCGGCAAGATCGTTATCGATCCGACCAATCCCTATCAAAGAACGGCGGCCGGACTGGCGGAACACACAGTGACAACCTCTGCCGGCGAAATGATCCAGGGCTGGCTGCCGCAAGCCCGGGTCGTCAAGGCTTTTAATACCCTGAGTTCGCTGACCATGGCTGACCCGGCGAGTGCGGGCGGGCCGGTTACCATCCCGCTGGTCGGCAATGACGCCGAGGCCAAGGCAGTGGTTGCCAAACTGGTCGAAAGCATCGGCCTGGAAGCTATTGACCTCGGCCCCATACAATATGCGCATGAAGTTGAAGGGATGTTGATAGTCTGGGCCAACGCACGCCTGTCAGCCAAGCCTTTCGATTATTATTTGCGACGCACCACACCGGCTAACTGAATGTCGTTGTATCGTCGATCCAGCCCCTACCTTGGTTTAGGCCTGATTCTGATGTTTGGATTTTTTACCAAAGCGGCATATGCCGACATCGAGATCGGTAAACCGGCGCCGGAGTTTGAACTGTACGATCAACAGATGCGCAAGCATACGCTCAAGGACTATGCTGACAAGTGGGTGGTGCTGTATTTCTATCCCAAGGACGATACGCCCGGCTGCACGGTTGAAGCCTGTACCTTCCGCGATGATTATCACCGTATCCGGGCGCTCGATGCGGAAATCCTGGGTGTCAGCCTCGATAGTGTCGAGAGTCATGCGCAGTTCGTGACGGCCCAACACCTGCCTTTTCCCCTGTTGTCTGATCCGGATGGAGTGGTAGCTGCCGCCTATGGCAGTTTGCTGGCCCTGGGTCCGGTAAAACTGGCCAGGCGGCATACCATCATTATCGACAAGCGAGGCCGGATCGCCAGAATCTATCGCCGTGTGGATCCAAAACGGCACAGCACCCAGATCATTTCGGATCTGCAGGAACTGCAATCGAAAATTAAACCCTCGCAATAACGGTTAACCATGAATCGCCGTCAATTTTTGAAAACGTCCGCTGCACTGTCCGCGACACCTTTAACAGGGGGTTGCAGCTTCGATATCAAATTGATCGAAAGTCTGCCATTGAGTTCATACGGTAACAATGCAACTGCTGAAGAGGTGACGGCCGGTGTTGATCTGAGCGGTAAAATCGCCCTCGTGACCGGTTGTAATTCCGGTATCGGCTATGAAACCATGCGGGTATTGGCCTTGCGTGGGGCGCATGTCATAGGCACCGGCAGGGACCTGGAGAAGGCCAGCACTGCCTGTGTCAGCGTGACCGGCCAGACCACGCCGGTGGTGCTCGAACTGGCGGAGCTGCAATCGGTGGTGGATTGCGCCATGTTGATCAGGGAAATGGTCCCGCAAATTGATATTCTGATTGCAAACGCTGGCATGATTGCCGGAGTGGATCTGGAACAGGTTGACGGCATCGAAAAATCCCTTTTCGTAAATCATCTCGGGCATTTCGTTTTCATCAATCGATTGCTGGATCGGATCAAGGCGGCCCGGCAGGGGCGGGTGGTGATGGTCAGCAGTGGTGCAGCCTTCGGCAGTGACGGGATAGAGTTCGATAACCTCTCCGGTGAGCGGGATTACCACCGTCGCCGCTCCTACAGTCAATCAAAACTGGCGAACGCGTTGTTTTCCCTGGAACTCGCGGCGCGGCTCAAGGGCACCAGCGCCACCGCCAATGCCTTGCACCCCGGCGTCATTAAAACCAATATCGTCCGGAATGAACCCGGTTACATCCAGATGTTGTTTAATACCTTCGGCGGCCTGGTTACCAAAACCATCGCTCAGGGCGCCGCGACCAGCTGCTATGTCGCCGCCAGTCCGCAACTGGCCGGTGTCAGCGGCTATTTCTTCATGGATTGCAATCCGATATCGTTGTCAGGACTGAATCATTTGTATGACCAGGCCATGGCCCGGCAACTGTGGCAGGTATCGGAACAACTGACGGCAAAGTATCTGGCGCAGGAGGCTTGATGCGCTTGCAACGCACTGGCTCGGGAAAGAGCTTACTTCTGATAATTATCGTGAGTCTGGTATTTTCGGCCTGCTCCAATCAATTCATCTATGACCGGATCGACCGCCTGGCGCAGTTCTATATCGAGCGTTATGTCGATCTGGACAAAGCCCAAAGCAGTTTACTCTATGTCAATCTGGCAGCCATCAAGGAATGGCACCGACAGGATGAATTAACAAGCTATCTCGAGTTTCTGGATCGGATTGAAATGGATATCCAGACTGATATCACGGCAGCCACGGTCACGGCATGGATGGAGCAACTGCGCTTGTCCTACACCCAGATCCGGGACCGGGTCGTACCGGCACTGGTGCAGGTGGCACAAACCCTGACGGCTGTCCAGATTCAGGAATTTACCGCGAATATGCAAGAACGGAACCAGGAACTGGAACAGGAATATTTATCCCGGGATGAAACTGAGTACCGTGCATCGGTATATGAAGAAATTGAAGACAGGCTTGGCGAATGGTTAGGCCGGCTGACACCGGAGCAGCAGCAAACCCTGCGGCAGGCGGTGAGTGGGCTTGAACGTCTCGACCGGCAATGGTTGGATAACCGGCGTTCCTGGCAGCAACAGATTATCGCGGAACTTGACCGGCAACCCGGCTGGGAGGCAAGGTTGACGGCATTGGTAGTCAGCCGCGCCGACTACGTCCGGCAGGATGATATCGATGCCAATAGCCGTAATGAACAACGCATCTATACCGCGATTGCGGCGGTCCTGAATATGCGCACGGATAAGCAGCAGCTAAAACTGGCGCAACAAGTTCAGCGGTGGCGGCAGGACCTGGCGGCGCTACGGGATGCCCGTCCCCAGCGGGCCAGGATTAATATTTCTGAAGCCGCTACCGGTTCCGGGTTGTGAACCCTGGCGCACACTCGAATCAGGAATTCAGACAACAGCAGGAATGGCCTAACCTTTTTGGGTCTGGTTCAGTATCCGATTAAGTTTGCTCTGGGCTCGATTCCATTTCGGCATCAGTTCCAAAGCGCGGCGATAGTCAGCCTCGGCCTTGTCCAATTGTCCCATTTTTTCATACGCCAGCCCCCGATTGTAATGAGCGATATACTGCTTGGAAAAGTCGAGGTCGATAGCCCTGGTATATTCCGTGACGGCTTGATCGAAGATCCTGCTCATGAACAGCATATTGCCCCGATTGACATGGATCTCGGCAATATTGGGATTGATCCGGTAGGCCTTATCGTAATCCTTGATTGCCAGGTCATACTCCTCCAGGGCCACGTAGATGATACCGCGATTGATCAAGGTCGCCGCTTTGTCTTTTGACAGTAAAGATGTGTTTTCCAGGGCAAAGGTGCATTCCTTGATATCTTGCGTGGAGGCATAGTGAATCTGCGCGGCTATAGTGGCCGCCATGAAACAATTTTTGGCTGACTGTTCACCACCAATGACTGTCATGGATTGGGCGTAGACGGAATTGGCAGCAATCAATGAGAATAAGAGTGTGAATGATTTAATATAAGTACGTATAGTCATAAGCTTCATTCCATTAATATGAGGTATAAATCAAGTTTAGATAAGACCGGCCAAAATTACCATAGGTATGAATAAGATTTCCTGGTTGACCGGAAAACCCCTTATATTTATAGCGATACCATCGGTGTTTTATAATTTATGTATTACCATCAATGTCGATTCATTATGGGAGTGCTACCATGGCCAATAAAACTTTCCACAAACTGTTCTGGTTGATTACAAGTACGTTTGTCAGCATGCCCGCCGGTTTCTCTCAAGAGCCTGTTACCATGGACCTGGATGCCAGGATAGCCGGATTTTTGAATGATCATGCGGGCACCTGGCGTGACTGGAACGTACCACCAGCCGATGGCGAAACACTGCATGATTTAATTATCAAAAATAATTTCACGCGGGCGCTGGAGATCGGCACTTCCACCGGCCATTCCGCCATCTGGATCAGCAAGGCCCTGAACCGCACTGGCGGGAAATTGATTACCATCGAAATCGATCAGCGCAGATATGAAACCGCCATTGCCAATTTCCAGCAGGCGGGCGTCAGTCATCTGATCGATGCCAGACTGGCGGACGCCCATAAACTGGTGCGCGAACTGGACGGTCCGTTCGATTTCGTTTTCAGTGATGCCGACAAGGAATGGTACCAGCAATACATGGAGGCCTTGTTACCGAAGCTGGCGCCAGGCGGCTGCTTTGTCGCGCATAATGTGAGAAGGAGCGGGAATTCCCGGGGTATCGCGAGCATGCTCGACTATGCCAGGAGCCAGCCCGATCTCGAAACCATGCTAGATAGCGCAGGAGCTGGCATGTCGATCAGTTGCAAAAAGCAACCTTGACACCGGCTACTACCTGGCGACGTGAAACCTTTTCCAATCAAGGTGCTGACCTACAACCTCCACAAGGGTTACAGCTCGGCCAATCTCCGCTTTGTCCTGCACCGCATGCGCGAAGAATTGCACAAGACGGATGCTGATATTATTTTTCTGCAGGAGATCCAGGGTAAACATTCGCGCCGGGAGGCAACCGTCAGGGAATGGCCGCTGGTATCCCAGTGCGAATTCCTGGCGGATCAGTTATGGCCGCATTACGCCTATGGCAAGAATGCCATTTATAATGCCGGTCATCACGGCAACGCAATCCTCAGCAAGTTTCCCTTCGCGCGCTGGGAGAATCTGAACGTGTCGGACCTGCGCCGGGCGAGTCGCAGTCTGTTGCATGGCGTTGTCCGTATACCGGATATCGACCGGGAACTGCATATCATTTGCATCCATCTTGATCTGCGTGCTTATGAACGGCACCGGCAGATTAAGATCCTGACACAGCGCATCCGGGAAACCGTGCCACCGCAGGCACCGCTGATACTGGCGGGGGATTTTAATGATTGGCGCGGTGAGTTGTACAAGTATTTGCCGCGGGAACTGGACTTGACCGAAGTCTTCCGGCATTTGCACGGCCGGCATGCGAAAACCTTCCCCGCCTTCCTGCCAGTGTTGTCCGTCGATAGGATCTTTTATCGCGGGGTGGACCCGATCGAGTGCAGTTGCTTCCGGGATCATCCCTGGCACAGCCTGTCCGATCACCTGCCGCTTTATGCGAAGTTTGAGATGCCGCGATGACGCTGCCGAATGCACTCAGTATCCTGCGTCTGGCACTGGCGCCGGTGTTGCTGGTACTGGCCTGGTTGGGTGCGGAGCAGGCATTTCTGGTGGTATTGGCCATGGCTTATATCACCGATGCCGTGGATGGACCGATTGCGCGCCGGATCAGACAGGAGACACGCCTGGGGCCGAAACTGGACACCTGGGCTGACGTTACCATTTACCTGAGTGCGCCGCTCGGTGCCTGGTGGCTGTGGCCGGACCTGATCCGGCGGGAGTTGATATATTTCACCATGGTCATCGCCAGTATTGTGTTGCCCACGCTGGCCGGACTGATTAAGTTCCGGGCTACCAACAGTTATCATACCTGGTTGGTCAAGATCGCCGCGATTTGCACGACCATCTCATCGTTGCTGTTATTTCTGCAATTCACACCGCTGCCGTTCCGGGTCGCCGCGGTATTGTGCGTGCT
>JACVQI010000130.1 GCA_015661095.1 Gammaproteobacteria bacterium | reverse complement strand
TGCCGGAACATCCGATCGGATATTATAATAATCATCGCGTCATGATCGTCGGTTCCACCGGCAACTGGCAGGCGATCATCGGCCTGCCGCTGGCCGCCCGGCCCGGCACCCACAAACTGACTGTCAAGGTTGGTAATAACAGCTCCGTTTACAACTTCGAGGTTGCCGCCAAGCAATACCAGGAATCGCATATCACCCTCACCGATGAACGCAAGGTCAAACCCCTGCCCATGGATATGGAACGGATCAACCGGGAGATCAGACTGATTCAGGGCGCCAAAGCCACCTGGTCGGAAGCGGCCGCACCGTCACTGCTGCTGACCCAGCCGGTCGCCGGTGTCTACAGCAGTTCTTTTGGCTTGCGCCGCTTTTTCAATAAGCAGACCGGGGAGTATTTCTTTAACGGCAATACCATCTTTATCGACCATGGCCAGGGATTGCTCACCATGTACTGCCATCTGCAGAAGATAGCGGTGCATCCGGGGCAGGTCATCGCGGCAGGCCAGATCATTGGTAACGTTGGCCAGACCGGCCGGGTCACCGCCGCCCATCTGCATTGGAGTGTGATCCTGAACGAGTCCATGGTCGATCCGGAATTATTCATCGCCAGAGATTTGGCGCAACAGTGAACTGAATCAGCCATGACAGTCATAGTAATCAACCTAAGGGGGCAACCATGAAAAACATCTTCCAGGACAACAGCCTCAGCATCGGTAATACGCCGTTAATCAAATTGAACCGCATCACCGATGCGACTATCTATGCCAAGATAGAAAGCCGTAACCCCGCCAGTTCCGTCAAATGCCGCATCGGTGCCAATATGATCTGGGCGGCCGAAAAGGCCGGCACCTTGAAGCCAGGCAAAACCATTATCGAACCGACCAGCGGCAATACCGGTATAGCACTGGCCTTCGTCGCCGCGGCCAAGGGCTACCCGATAACCCTGACCATGCCGCACACCATGAGCCTGGAGCGACGCAAACTGCTGAAGGCTCTGGGCGCGGAGATCGTCATCACCGACGGTGCCAAGGGCATGAAAGGAGCCATCGCCAGGGCGGAGGAGATCAAGGCCAGCGATCCGGACCGCTACTTCATGCCGCAGCAGTTCGAAAATCCGGCCAACCCGGAGATCCATGAAAAAACCACCGGCCCGGAAATCTGGAATGATACTGACGGCAAGATCGATATCCTGATCAGCGGCGTCGGCACGGGCGGCACCATCACCGGCGTTTCCCGTTACATCAAACTCACCAAAGGCAAGCGCATCACCTCGGTCGCCGTCGAACCGGTCTCCTCCCCCCAGATCAAATGCGCGAAGGAGGGTCTGGAGCCGAAGCATGCGCCCCACAAGATCCAGGGCATAGGCGCCGGCTTCGTGCCGAAGATTCTGGATCTGAACCTGGTTGACCAGACCGAACTGGTAAGCGACGAAGACGCCATGACTTATGCGCACCGGTTGATGCGGGAGGAAGGGATCCTCGCGGGCATTTCCAGCGGCGCTGCCGTGGCGGCGGCAATCCGCGTGTCGCAACAACCACAGCATAAAGGCAAATTTATCGTGGTGGTGTTACCCGACTCCGGGGAGCGCTATCTTTCCTCAGCCCTGTTCGCGAATATTTTTACTGACAATGAAAACATACAGTAAGTTATTACTACTGATCCTGTCCACTCTGGCGGCCGGTTATGGTACGGTCAAGGCCGCAAATGACAGCGCCTGGATTTCCCTATTTGATGGCACTAATCTGGATCACTGGAACACGACCGGAGACGCCAACTGGCACATCGTCGATGATACCGTGCAGGCGGATGCCGGCAGCGGCATGCTGGTTTCCAAACAATCCTACCGGGATTTTGAAATCCGACTCGAATTCTGGGTCGATACCAACAGCAACAGCGGCGTCTTTATCCGCTGCCAGAATCCCACGGAAATAAGTCCGACCAGTTGCTATGAAGTGAATATCTTCGATAGCCGTCCCGATCAATCCGGCCGCAGTGGGGCCATCGTTGATGTTGCCCCGCCACTGGTGGTGATCAGTACGGAAGGACGCTGGAATACCTATGAGATCAAGGCGGAGGGGACACATCTGGTGGTGAAACTGAATGGGACCGTCACGGTCGATGCCCATGACGGTAAATTAGCTGAGGGTCCCTTTACCCTGCAATACGGTGCGGGCGGGGTCAAATTCAGAAACGTGCAGATACGTCCGTTGTAGAATTCGTCCTTTGTTAGTTGTGGGTTGTTAGTCCTGACTATTTGCCACCAGCTCTTTTGCTTGCAGATCGGCATGATATGAAGAGCGCACCAGCGGGGCACTGGCAACGCTGCTGAATCCGATGGCTTGCGCATACTCCCCGAGTTCCTGAAATTCATCCGGGTGAACAAACCGTGAAACAGCCAGATGATAACGGCTGGGTTGCAGATATTGGCCGAGAGTCAGCATGTCGCAGTCATGCTCACGCAAGTCCCTGAGCGCCTGTTGTACTTCCGCCAGTTCTTCACCCAAGCCCAGCATCAGGCCGGATTTGGTTGGAACGCCGGGATGCTGCGACTTGAAACGCCGGATTAAATCCAGCGACCAGGCGTAGTCCGCGCCGGGCCGCACCTGTTTATATAACCGGGGGACGGTCTCCAGATTATGATTGAAGACGTCAGGTGGCGCGGACCGCAAGCAAGCCAGGGCCGCGTCCATCCGGCCGCGGAAATCAGGAGTGAGGATTTCAATGCGGGTCGATGGTGAGCGATGGCGGACCGCCTGAATACAGGCCGCGAAATGGCCGGCGCCTCCGTCACGTAGATCGTCCCGATCCACGGAGGTGATAACGACATAACGCAGACCCATCAACATCACCGCCTGTGCCAGATTTTCCGGTTCCGCCGCATCAATCGGGGCTGGCCGACCATGCGCCACATCACAAAACGGGCAACGGCGGGTACACAGAGCCCCCAGGATCATGAAAGTCGCCGTGCCGTGCGCGAAACATTCCCCCAGATTGGGACAGGATGCCTCTTCGCAAACCGTGTGCAATCGATGTTCGCGCATGAGTTTCTTCAATTCCTGAACGCGCGGGTCGGTTGGGGCTCTGGCCCTGATCCAGGCCGGTTTTCTAGGCAATGGTCCTGCCACGGGCACCACTTTGATTGGGATGCGTGCCGTTTTCAGCTGGCCGCGTTGCTCACGAGTGGGTGATTTTTGCCCGGTGTCCTGTGTCATTCTGGCTATCGTTCAGGCTGTGGCCTGCATTCTGCGGGATGAATCCTGGACAGTGGCGATAACGCGTGCATCGCTGGCATCATATCCCAGGTTCCTGAGCAGATAGGGTTGAAAAATCACGGCGATCTCATGGGCACTCAACTGTACGCCGTAATCGACCAGCCGTGTGACCTGCAAACCCGGATAACCGCAGGGATTGATCCCCTGATAAGGCGCTAAATCCAGGTCCACATTCAGGGCCAGACCATGATAACTACAACCGTTACGGACACGAATGCCAAGGGCGGCGATCTTCCTGCCATCGATGTAAACGCCCGGGGCCCTGGCTTTCCGTTCCCCCTGCAAATTGAATGCGGCCAACAGCTCGATAACGGCTTGCTCTATCCGCTCCACCAGTGCCTTGATACCAATATGGCGATGTTGCAAATTCAGCAGCAGGTAAGCCAGCAATTGTCCCGGTCCGTGATAGGTTACCTGCCCGCCCCGATCAGAGCGGACCACCGGAATCATCCCGGGGTCCAGCACATGTTCGGTTTTTCCGGCCAGTCCCAGGGTGTAAACCGGCGGGTGTTGCAGAAACCAGATCTCATCCTCTGTCGAAGCGCTCTGGTTACTGTTAAATTCCACCATCTCCTGATAGGTTTCCAGGTAGTCACACTGGTCATAATGCCGGATAAGCAGACTCATAATGCCATTAACACCTTTTTGTGAGCAGTCAGGTCCAGATAGATATTATCCAACTGGCTCCGGCTCCGGGCCTGGATGGTGACCGTCACCGAGACATAATTACCGGCCTTGCTCAAACGGGATTTAACAGCCCCCTCGAGTAAATCCGGACAGTGCTTACGGACGATTTCAACCACCAGGGCATCAAAATCATCTTCTGATTTCCCCATGGCTTTTATAGGAAAATCACAGGGAAATTTGAGCAATGTCTGGTCAACCGTCATAAAATCACAATTATGATATTCAGTTAATTCAGCAAAAAGGTTAACATAAGCCTTACATATTGAGCGCTCATTCGCGTTTCGAACGATTCAACATAATTGTTAAAGCTTAACCTATAAGGGGGAGTTGATGAAATTATTTACTAACTTTTCAAGCCTGACTTTTGCCATTCTGGCAGTGGTTTTCAGTGCATCCGTCATGTCCCAGGAACAAGACACGCCAGCGATTTCGAAAGAGTTGTTGGCCAAAACTACGAGCGAATTGACGACAAAATGTAAAACCCCTCCCCAGCAACCAAACATACCCAATGGCACTAAAGCGACCATGGATGAAATGCTGGCGGCCCAAAAGGCGATTAAAGCCTATCAGGCTGAGTCTCTGAATTACAGATCTTGTCTGGATAGCACCTTGGCTGCCTGGGATACCCAGGGCGGTACCCCGGAAGAAATCAGTCAGAAAAAAGATGTTGCCGTTGTCATCTTTAATCGATCCGTCGCTGATGAAGAGGAAGTCGCCAACTTATTCAATACGGCTCTCAGAGCCTACAAGAGTAAACCACAATAAATTACCGCATCAATTAATGCGGGCTTTTTAAGCTAATAAAGCCTGCATTATCCTGAAATAACCAGAACCCCAGACGGAACAGGGGTTCTTTATATTTATTACTTATTAAAATCATATTCTAAATACTAATTTCTTATAAATAATAATATTTAAAGCAAGCGCTCCTTCACAAATTCAAATCTGCAGACTCTATAGAATTTCAATAGTTACAGTGGAATTCTTAGCAGCACCTTCGGAAATCGATATTACATTACGTATATACAGCTTGATTTCGATGTATTGGTGATTTTTTTATCTCTGTTCTCTAAACTTTGAAAATGTCATATGTACATCAGGATTGAGTTCGGGCTATTTCAAAGTTCATTTACTATACTGATAAGCTACTATTCTGAATGCCTATAAATTATTCAATTCCACATATCACAATAGTCGAACTTTCGTACAGTCATGGAATATATATTGCGCAACATAGATTTTTATACATAAGTTAACAAGCGATTGATCGGTAATATAAATAATGGTCACCAAGCGGAGCTAATACTCAATGCCCGAGAAATTTACTGATATCAAACTACTGCGCAAGATTCCAGTACTGAGCGCTTTATCAGACAGTGAGTTAAAACAGATTATCAATGCGCCTGGTAATACTATCGTGGAATACAAACCGAAGGATTTAATCGTCCGGGAATCTGAAATCGGTGATTGCATGTATGTTGTGTTGGAAGGCGCGGTAAACGTTTTGATCCGTGGTGAGGGTGGCGGTGTTATGGGCCGCGAAATCACTATCGCCACGCTTCGGGCCGGGGACTTCTTTGGTGAAAGTTCTCTTAATCCTGACACCACCGGCAGGCGTAAGGCCAGTGTCCGCGCCTATCTACCTACCAAAGTGTTTCGGATTGATAAAAAGCACGTCCACGTGGGTGTACAAGATACACATACCGGACCCAAAGGTGCAGCAACAGGCCCGGCAACCTCGATGGAGGATAATGAAGTCAAGCAGTTAATGCGGAAAATGCGGATGTTTGAAAGACTGAAGGAGGAAGAGCTGGCTTCCGTCGATACCTGGGCGGAAGTTATCAAGGTGGATCCAGGCGAGTTCGTCATGAAAGAATCGGATAGTGGCAACTGCCTTTATGTTGTACTGAGTGGTTCCGTTGAGATTTTTACTTTCGATGACAATGACAAAATCGTTATTCTGGCGGAACATATGCGTGGGGATTATTTTGGCGAGCAGGCACTGCTGCCTGGCAGTACCGGCAAACGAAATGCCTACGCCAGAACCAATGGGCCAACGAAACTCATAAAAATACCTAAGGCCTATTTCAGACTGATATTGAATCGGGACAGTGAGCTGTCACAAGC
>JACVQI010000017.1 GCA_015661095.1 Gammaproteobacteria bacterium | reverse complement strand
CTTCCGGGAGCGCTGGCTGGGTATGTCGCCACAGGAGCGGCAGGAATATCTGGAGCGCGAATTTCCACAGTCTGATGACCGTAATGGTGACCGCCAGCTTGGGCGGGACCGTGACATGACTGAGCGGCAACCACGTGGGTTCGATAATGGCCGGGGCGCGATGCGTCCGCCGAACAACCAACCGATCCAGCGTCCCGTACAACCTCCCGCCCAGAGGCCAGCGCCCGGGCGATGACTATAGCAGGGTAGATTGGGCTGAGGCACGAAACCCAACATGGAGCATTAGATAAGTTGGGCATCATTATCATTCAGCCCAGCCTACTTTAACTGCCTGAATCTAAAAGTTAAATTCGGATGCTTGCCGGACGACGACGCGGTTTGGCATGACAACGATTTGGGATGGTTGAGATTGAGCAGATCAGTTGTTCCGATATACTGGTAATCAGGCATTAATCCAGGGCACCCATGACGATTACTGCTGCTGGTGTTATCAATAGTAAAATAAGAGGGTGTAGGTTGGACTGAGGCACGAAGCCCAACATGGAGCATTAGATTAGTTGGGCTTCATTTCATTCAGTCCAACCTATGTTAACTATCGCTGCTACGAAAAAATAATTGTTTAATTAATCACAGGATAAAATTTTGTCACTCGGTCCCATCATGCTGGATCTGCAGGGCCAGCAACTGACGCAGGATGAGCGTGAGTTGCTCAGGCATCCGCTGGTCGGCGGCATTATTCTGTTCTCCAGGAATTATCTGAATCCGGAACAGCTCAGCGCGCTATGCGCCGAGGTGCATGGTATGCGCAACCCACCACTACTGATCGCCGTGGACCATGAGGGCGGCCATGTGCAGCGCTTCCGCGATCATTTCACCGCCTTGCCGCCTTGCCGGCGTTATGGTGACCATTACGATAGCGGCCCGGACCACGCCCTGCATTTAAGTGAACTGGGCGGCTGGCTGATGGCCGCGGAACTGCTGGCGGTGGGTGTTGATTTCAGTTTCGCCCCGGTTCTGGATCTGGATAAAGGCATCAGCCAGGTGATTGGGACTCGCGCCTTTCACAGCCATGAGGACATCACCACCCATCTCGCCAAACGCTTCATGCGCGGTATGAAGGAGGCCGGCATGGCGGCGGTCGGCAAGCATTTTCCGGGACATGGCAGCGTACCGCAGGATTCGCATACCGAGACGCCGGTGGACGAACGCAGCTATGAAGAAATAGCCATCAGTGATTTGCTGCCGTTCGAGCGTCTCATCCAGGCCGGTTTGCCCGCCATCATGCCGGCACATGTCTTATATCCGGCGGTGGATGACAAACTGGCGGGCTATTCAGCGGTCTGGTTGCAGCGCATTCTGCGACAGCAACTGGGTTTTCAGGGTGTGATCTTCAGCGATGATATCAGCATGGCCGGGGCCGGGGTCGCCGGTGGCTATATTGACCGTACCCTGGCGGCGCTGGCAGCGGGCTGCGACATGGTGCTGATCTGTAATAATCAGGCGGCGGCGATCGCTGTACTCGATGAACTGGATACACAACCGCATCCCGCCGCGCAGGCGCGCTTCATGCGCATGCACGGGCGTGGACCGAAACAGGCACTGGCGCAACTGCGGGCCAGTGGCCGCTGGCAGGCGGCGGCTCGGTTGATCACCGGGCTGGAACAGGCGCCGGAACTGGAACTGGGTGATGATGAAATCCATTCCTGAATTCAAGGCAGTCGCAATCCTGTTGCTCTCTATGGTTGGTCCCGCGGCCTGGCCGTCGGATCTGCTGGCGCCGGAATGCCGGCAGCTGATCCCGGCGGTCAATCCCGACACCGGGCCGGCGCAATATCACCATGGCCTGTTGTGGAAAATTAGCAAAGACGGGATCCCGCCGAATTATCTGTTCGGCACTATCCATGTTACGGATGACAGAATCCTGGAGTTGCCGGATCCGGTCAGTGCTACCTTGCGGTCCAGCCGGGTCTTTGTGATGGAGACGGTACCGGATGTGAACCAGATCCTGCTGTCCAGTAACAGAATGTTTTACAGCGACGGCACCAGCCTGGAGCAGCAGCTGTCCGGAATAATCTATGCGAAGACGGTGTCAATTCTGAGCGCCTATAACCTGCCGGCGGAATCGGTCGCCATGCTCAAACCCTGGGCGGCCTTCCTGACCATGAACTATCCACCGGAAACAGGCACCATACTGGACCTGGAGTTGTTACGGTTGGCCCGTGAGAACAAAGCCAGGGTCCATGGCCTGGAAACCATGGATGAACAGATCGATGTGCTTGATCATCTCAAGTTGCCGGACCAGTTGCGATTATTAATCGATACTGTGTGCCACTACGACACGATCGTCGAGGAGTTTGAAATGCTGAAGACCCTGTATCTGCGGCGGGACCTGCGGGGACTGGTCGAATACAGCAACCGCTATACCGTGGCCGACGATGCAGCCTACCAGACCCTGATTGACGCATTGCTGACGAAACGCAACCATACCATGGCGGCGGCCATGCGTAAGGATCTCGATCAGGGCGGTGCGTTTATTGCCATCGGCGTCATGCACCTGCCCGGGGAGGAAGGCGTGTTGCAGCTGCTGGCGCAGCAGTATGAGATTACCGTGGTGTATTAATTTATAGTTGACGTAGCCAGTAGGGTGGGCACGTCTTCTGTGCCCACGCGGATGAAGCTCATGACAACGTGGGCACATACTACGTGCCCACCCTACAATGCTCAACCTACGCTCTGGATTCTTGGCCTGTCTCCCTGTAACCTTCCGCTACATGGAACTTGAATTCACGAAAATGCACGGTCTCGGCAATGATTTTGTCATCCTGAACGGTCTCGACCGGGAGATTGTATTGTCACCGGACCAGATCCGTTTTATCGCCGACCGTCATTTCGGTATCGGTTGCGATCAGGTGCTGCTGATCCAGCGTAGCGACAACCCTCGCATGGACATCCGCTACCGCATCTTCAACGCCGCCGGCGATGAAGTTGAGCATTGCGGCAACGGCATCCGCTGTGTCGGCGACTACCTGTCCCGGCGCGGTTATGTTAATGGCAGGATCATCCAGGCCGAAACCTGCAATGGCAATGCAACCATTTATCTGGAAGACGATGGCCGCATCCGCGTCAATATGGGTATGCCACGGCTGGCGCCGGTGGATATTCCGATTACTGCAGCAACCAGACTACCGCAGTATGAGCTGAAACTATCCACCGGTGTCACGCCGATCATGGCGCTATCCATGGGCAACCCGCATGCCGTTCTGATCGTGCCGGATGTGGACCGCGCTCCGGTCGCGACCCTCGGGCCGGAGATCCAGTCCAGTGCTTTTTTCCCGCGTGGTGTGAATGTCGGCTTCATGCAAATCCTGGATCGGGAGCATATCCGGCTCCGCGTTTATGAGCGGGGCGTGGGTGAAACCCTGGCCTGCGGCACCGGCGCCTGTGCCGCCATGGTCTGCGGCCGATTGGCGAATAAACTTGCAAACACAGTCGATATCGGGTTAAAAGGCGGGCATCTGACCGTGGTCTGGGCCGGCGAGGAGGAACCCGTCTGGATGACCGGCCCGGCGGCAACTGTTTATGAGGGTAAAATCAAATTATGACTGCATCGAAACACCCGCAGCCGGCGCCTAACGCCACCACGGCATCGGAAGTAGCCGATTATCTGCGCCGGCACCCGGAGTTTTTTAATGACCATCAGGATCTGTTGAGCGAACTGCGCGTGCCGCATCCGAGTGGCGATGCCATCTCCCTGGTCGAAAAACAGTTGACGGTCCTGCGCGAGCAAAACGAACAGGCACGCAGACGCATGGTCGAGCTCATCGAAATCGCCAAGCACAACGAAGAACTGGCCCGGCGTATGCACCAGCTGGTCCTGACCCTGATGGATGCCACCAATGCCAGGGAGATCTTCGCCATTCTGTATGCCAATCTGAAAAAGGATTTCAACGCCGATCGTGTCGCCATCCGGTTGTTTGCCAACCCGGCCTTCATCGACAGCTTCGCGGGCGAGGAATTCGCCGGGCGCGACCTGTCGGAGCAGAAGCTGTTCAAATCCGTCATCGAGAAACACCTGCCGATCAGTGGCAGATTGAAACGCCAGCAGCAGGTGTTTCTGTTCGGTGATGATGGTGACGCGATCCAGTCGGCGGTCATCGTGCCCTTGCACGGAGAGGACTGGGGCGGTGTGCTGGTGATCGGCAGCTATAATCCGGAAAAATTCCAGGAGAGCATGGGTGTGGAACTGCTGGCGAACCTGGCCAAGGTACTTAGTTTGATTATCAAACCCTGGGTGGCGGATAAATGAGGTGAGGAGTAAAGAGTGAGGGGTGAGGAGTTAAGTAAATTATTTTTATTCCTTACTTCTCCTGACTCTTAACTCCTCACTCCTAACGGTTGTGAAATGACTATGAATCAGAGTGAAGTGAACAAGGTTGCCGACTATCTCGCCACCCTCCAGCATCTTTCACCGCACACCCGGGCTGCCTATCAGCGGGATTTGAACTGCCTGCTGGCGTATTGCCAACAGCAAGGTATCGGGTGCTGGCAGGATCTGGATGGCCGGCAGATCCGCGCCTATGTCGCCAGGCGGCATCGACAGGGCAACGGCGGCCGCAGTCTGCAACGCAATCTATCCGCGATCCGCTCCTTCTACCGTTACCTGATGAACACCCGGGCCGCGACTCGTAATCCGGCGGCTGGTGTAGCTTCCCCCAAATCGCCACGTAAACTCCCGAAGACCCTGGATACCGATCAGGCGGCGCGATTGGTGGAGATCCAGGGGGACGATCTGCTAACTGTCCGCGACAAGGCCATACTGGAATTGTTTTATTCCTCCGGCTTGCGCCTGTCGGAACTGAGCAGTCTTAATGTTGACAGTATCGATTATAACGATGCCCTGGTGACAGTAACCGGCAAGGGCAGGAAGACGCGCAAGGTGCCGGTCGGCCGCTATGCCATACAGGCTTTGCAAAATTGGTTGAGGCAACGACCGGAAATGGCCACTGCGGATGAACCGGCGCTGTTCGTGAGCCGGCGCGGCCGGCGCATCAGCAACCGCACCGTGCAACAGCGCTTGCGTGATTGGGCCATCAAACAGGGACTCGCCACCCATGTGCATCCTCACATGTTGCGCCATTCCTTCGCCACTCACCTCCTCGAATCCAGCAGCGACCTGCGCGCGGTGCAGGAGTTGCTCGGACATGCCGATATCAGCACCACGCAGGTATACACGCATCTGGATTTTCAGCATCTGGCCAGGGTTTATGACGCCGCGCATCCCCGGGCCAAGAAAGGCACCTGAGCGTATTTAACCGGAAATCCCCAGACCGGCATCAAACCACTCTCAGGGAGAGTGTCGTAAAGGTTTATAAATAGCATTCCATCTCTCTCAGGGAGAGGAAGTTTCTTTATTTAGCTATTGCGATAAGCTTCTGGCGGTGAGAAAAGCGGACTGGCTTCGTGTACAATTCAGCTTTTACAACCGCCGTAGGAGGCCGCCGTTGGAACAATTCAGAGGTACGACCATCCTCTCCGTCAGGAAAGGCAGCCACGTGGTGCTGGGCGGTGACGGTCAGGTCTCGGTCGGCGACACGATTATGAAAGGCAATGCCCGGAAAGTACGCCGTTTATACAATGATCAGATCATCGCCGGCTTTGCCGGCGGCACGGCGGACGCCTTTACATTGTTCGAACGGTTTGAGGGCAAGCTGGAAAAACACACGGGCAACCTGATGCGTTCGGCCGTGGAACTGGCCAAGGACTGGCGCACCGATCGCATGCTGCGGCGCCTGGAGGCGTTGCTATGCGTGGCCGATAAAGCCTCGTCGTTTATCATTTCCGGTAATGGCGATGTCATCGAACCGGAGGACAGTATCATGGCCATTGGATCGGGCGGCGCCTATGCGCGCGCGGCCGCCCGGGCCTTGCTGGAAAATACCGATCTCGATGCCAGGCAGATTGTAGAAAAGTCCCTGGGTATCGCCGCCGATATCTGCATTTATACCAATCATTCGTTATCCATCGAAGAAATCAAATAGTCTGTAGCGGTAATCACAATGAAGGAATTAACACCGAAAGAAATCGTGCAGGAACTTGACAAGCATATCATCGGCCAGGACGATGCCAAACGCGCCGTGGCCATAGCCTTGCGCAACCGCTGGCGCCGCAGTCACGTGGACAAGGCATTGCGCGATGAGATCACGCCCAAGAATATTCTCATGATCGGGCCGACGGGTGTTGGTAAAACGGAAATAGCCCGGCGGCTGGCGCGGCTGGCCAACGCCCCGTTCATCAAGGTCGAGGCGACAAAATTCACCGAGGTCGGTTACGTCGGTCGCGACGTCGATTCCATTATCCGCGAATTGTGCGACGCCGCCGTCAAGATGATGCGCGAGATGGAATTCGAGAAGGTGCGCAGCCGGGCGGAAGCGGCGGCGGAGGAACGCGTGCTGGATATTTTATTACCCATGCCGAAGACATTCGGCGATGACGGTTCGCAGGCGGACAGTACCCGGGAGAAATTCCGCGTCATGCTGCGCGAGGGTAAATTGTCCGACAAGGAGATCGAGGCCGAATTGAACCTGCCGTCGATCGGTGTCGAGATTATGGCGCCGCCGGGCATGGAGGAAATGACCAGTCAGTTGCAGAGCATGTTTCAGAATCTGGGCACGGGCAAAAAGCGTTTACGGAAGTTACGCATCAAGGAGGCGCTGAAACTTCTGACCGAGGAGGAAGCAACCAAATTGCTTAATGAGGACGATATCAAACTGCGGGCGATCGAAAGCGTCGAACAAAACGGCCTGGTGTTTCTGGACGAAATCGACAAGGTGACACGGCGTTCCGAATCCAGCGGTTCGGATGTATCACGCGAAGGCGTACAGCGGGATCTGCTGCCGCTGGTGGAGGGTTGCACCATCTCCACCCGCTATGGCATGGTCAAAACCGATCATATCCTGTTCATCGCCTCGGGCGCCTTCCATCTGGCCAGGCCATCGGACCTGATCCCGGAACTGCAAGGGCGTTTTCCCATCCGGGTGGAATTACATGCCCTCAGCGTGGATGATTTTATCCGTATACTGACGGAGCCGCATGCATCCCTGACCGAGCAATATACGGCTTTGCTGCAAACGGAGAATGTCGTGCTGGAATTCAGTGCAGATGGCATCGCGCGGATCGCGGAAATTGCCTGGCAGGTGAATGAGAGCACCGAGAATATCGGCGCTCGACGGCTGTACACGGTCATGGAGCGGATGCTGGAAGTGGTGTCATTCGAGGCCCCGGACATGCCGGGGCAGCAGGTGGTGATCGACGCCGCCTATGTCAATGGCCATCTGGATGAATTATTAAAGAACGAGGATTTGACGCGATACATCCTTTAAAACAGTGACAAGTTAAAAGTTGAAAGTGAAAAGGTAAAAAAATACATATATCCATGTCTGCTGATAAGCCACAACCGGTAGCCATTAACCTGCACCAGAAGTCCCGTGTGCTATCTGTCAGTTTTGATAACGGCCGGACCTTCGAGTTAAGCTGCGAATACCTGCGCGTGCATTCGCCCTCCGCCGAAGTGATGGGGCACGGTCCGGGGCAGGAGGTGCTGCAGACCGGCAAGGAGAACGTCAATATCAAGGATATCGAGCCAGTCGGCCATTACGCCGTCAAGTTGCTGTTTGATGATGGCCATAGCACGGGCTTGTATACCTGGGATTATCTTTATGAACTGGGTATTAATCACGAGCAGTACTGGCGTAATTATCTCGAGGCACTGCGTAAGGCCGGTATCCGCCGGGAGTTGCAATAAGCAGTCATGAATCATTCTTTGCGAACTAGAGCATGTGCAAACAGGTAGCGACGGCATGACGGAAGCGCCCAGCACCGATTTCGGCTTCCAGACCGTAACGCCTGAGGAAAAGACCAGGCGCGTCGCGGCCGTGTTCAGTTCCGTGGCCGGAAATTATGATTTGATGAATGACCTGATGTCCGTGGGTATGCACCGGCTCTGGAAGCGTTATGCCGTGCATGTTTCCCCGGTCCGGCCTGGTTCCGTGGTTCTGGACCTGGCGGGTGGCACCGGTGATCTGGCCGTACTCTACCGGCAACGGGTAGGTGCCACCGGCAGGGTGGTGGTCAGTGATATCAACAGTAACATGCTGCGCCGGGGGCGCGATCGTTTGGTCGATGCCGGTTTTGTCAGCGGTATGGATTATGTGCAGGCAAACGCGGAGTGCCTGCCCTTCACCGATCACACCTTTGACTGCATCAGCATTGCCTTCGGACTGCGCAACGTGACCGACAAGGCCATGGCCCTCTCCAGCATGCATGCCAAGCTGAAGTATGGCGGCGCCGTGGTGATACTGGAGTTTTCAAAACTGGCCCTGCCGCTGCTGCGCAAACTGTATGACAAATATTCGTTCGAAGTCATCCCCGCCATCGGCAAATGGGTGGCGAAGGATCTGGAAAGCTATCAGTATCTGGTGGAATCGATCCGAAAACATCCGGATCAGGAAGCGCTGAAGATAATGATGCAGGACGCGGGATTTTCACAGGTATCTTATTATAATCTTGCGGGCGGGATAGTTGCCATCCACAAAGGTTATAAAATCTGAACAGGTATAGTAACCATGACCGAATTAAAACGGGTACGCTTGCTTATCAGGATCAATCATCTTGACTAACGCCATCATTCAGAAACTTGAGGCAGCCATTAACCGGACCCTGAAACTGGATCCGGAAGCCTTCGCCGCATTGGCGGAGCTGGCGGGCAAGGTCCTGGCCTTTGAATTCATCAATACCGGTCTGGTGCTCTATATCTTTCCGGCTGCTGATGGCGTGCGGGTCGATGTGGAGCATACCGGGGCGGTCAATGTCACTGTCCGCGGTACACCGGTAAACATGCTGGCCTATCTGCTCTCGAACAAGGGCGGAGGCGAGGGCTTCACGGGCAGAATGGAAGTCATAGGCGACATCGGACTGGCACAGCGGTTTCAGCGGATAATCAAGGATCTCGATCTGGATTGGGAGGAACATCTTTCCCACTGGCTCGGTGATACTCTCGCCCATAAACTGGGAAATGTGGTCAGGGGTTCGGTGCAGTTCGCCAAAGCCACCAGGCAAACGCTCGAGCAGGACGTCAGTGAATATCTGCGTTACGAAAAGGAAGTGTTGCCGGAAACCAGCGAGGTGAATGACTATATCACCGCCATCGATGTCTTGCGGGATGATGTGGAACGATTGAAACTACGCATCGATAAACTGGCGCGAGCCGCCGGGGAAATAAAATAGCACTATGCTGACACCAGGCCAACTACTACGGTTGTTTTATATTCAGCGGGTACTGATCAAACACGGTCTGGATGAGATACTGTTCGCCACCAAATATTTAAGACCCGTCCGCTATCTGTTTTATCTGTTTCCCTGGAACTGGGTCAAACGCGACTATGGTCCACGCGGGAAACGGCTGCGCCTGGCCATAGAGGAACTCGGACCCATTTACGTGAAGTTCGGCCAGATCCTGTCCACGCGCCGGGACCTGTTACCGAAAGACATCGCCGATGAACTGGCAAAACTGCAGGACAACGTCCCGGCCTTCCCCGGCAGTGAGGCGCGCCGTATTATCGAGACCGTCTATGAGAAACCGCTGACGGACGTGTTTCTGGATTTTGATGAAACCCCTCTGGCGTCGGCCTCCATCGCCCAGGTGCATGCCGCGAAACTGAAGAACGGCAAGGATATTATTGTCAAGGTCATCCGTCCCGGCATTGAACGAAACATCCGCCGCGATATCGGCCTGATGCGTTATCTGGCGCACAAGGCGGAACAGATTTATTCCGAAGGCAAGTCGTTACGATTACAGGGCGTGGTCGCCGAATTCGAGAAAACCCTGTTCGGGGAGCTGGATCTGATGCTGGAAGCGGCCAACGCCTCACAACTGCGTCGGAACTTTGAAGACGAGGATCGATACTATGTGCCGGAGGTCGAATGGGAATACACCCGTCGTAATGTCCTGGTGATGGAGCGGATCTTCGGTATCCCGGTCAGCGATATCGATGAGTTGCGCGCCGCCGGCGTCGATTTGAAGTGGCTGGCCGAGTACGGTGTCGAGATCTTTTTCAAACAGGGGTTTCGCGACAGTTTCTTCCATGCCGATATGCATCCCGGCAATATCTTCGTCACCAAACCTGAGCCGGACCAACCGTCGCGGGTGATGGTGGTCGATTTCGGTATTATGAGTTCCCTGACGGAATTCGATCAACGCTATCTGGCGGAAAATTTTCTCGCCTTTCTGAATCGGGATTATCAGAAGGTCGCCGAATTGCACGTGGAATCCGGCTGGATCCCCGCCGGCACCCGGGTGGATGAATTCGAATTCGCCATCCGCGCCGTGTGTGAGCCGCTGTTCGACCGGCCCCTGAAGGATATTTCCTTCGGCGATGTGTTGTTGCGCCTGTTGCAGACGGCGCGGCGCTTTCACATGGAGATCCTGCCGCAACTGGTCTTGCTGCAGAAAACCATCGTCAATATCGAAGGTGTCGGCCGCCAACTCTATCCGGAGCTGGATCTGTGGAAGACCGCCCGGCCGCAACTGGAGCGCTGGATGAGCGAGCGTCTGGGCGTGCGCGGTCTGTTAAAGGGCGCCCGGGAAAACCTGCCGCACTGGATCGACCGCCTGCCGGACATGCCGAATAAACTGATCGATCTGGTTGATCGCATGCGCGATGGCAAGTTGCAGTTCGAAAACAAATCGCAAGACATTCGCGAACTGCGTAAGGAACTGAAGGCTTACAACCAGCGTACGGTCCGGGCCTTGATCGGTTCAGGGGCGATGCTGAGCGCGGCGATCATTTACGGCCTGCATGAGAAATCCGTGACTGTATTCGCGGGTGCGCCATTGATCGCCTGGATAGCGGCGGGGTTCGGGTTCGTGATTTTATTATCAGCCATGCGCGAATGATGGAGAGAGGACCGAGTGAGGGGCGAGGAGTGAGGGGTGAAACCGTGAGGGGTGAGGGGTGAGGGGTGAGGAGTGAAATGCAAAGGATTTGGAATATTTCTCACCTCACCCCTGACACCTTACCGATTACTTCCGTGCTCATTTCGCCAGCCGCACCGGGAGCACATCTGTCTCAGTTCCGGGCTGCATTAAGTCAATCAGGCTGACCAGCACCACACCATATCGATCGAGTTCCTGTAATTCCCTGCTCAGCACCTGGATGGTTTCGGGATGCGGGTGGCCGATGCCGATGGCTTTGCCATTGGTCCTCGCCACACGGACTAATTCCATGAATTGCGATTCGATATAGGCCTGGTTCTGTTCATTGTCCAGAAACACATCACGTTTCAGATAGGGGACACTTTTCTCCATGGCTATTCTGCCGGCGACACTTTGTTCACTGGTGAGACTGTCGATGAAAAATTTCTGGTTTTGTTTCAGGCCATCCATCAGCCATGCCATGTGGCCGGGATGGCGGGTCAGCAGACTGCCTTCATGATTATTGACGCCAACCGCTTCGGGCAGGGAATTGAGATCGATGTTCAGGGTGAGCATAAACTGTTCCCTGGTCATACCCAGCCACAGGGCGCCGGGACCAAGAAAGCGGTTTTTTTCCTGCATTATGGCTTCCATCGGCAGGTGTAGTAACACCAGCTTGCCGTTTTGACTGGCGAGGTGAGACATTTTTAGCGCGTGAGGGGAGTGGGGCATGATGGCGTAGGCCAGGGCGCCGGGGATCGCTATCGCCCGCATATCGTCGTGCATGCGGTAGCCGATGTCATCGATGATGATGCTGATTTCCGGAGTGGGTGTTGGTTGATCAGCAGCAGCGGGCCGTGGTAATAAAAAGATTAGTATAATGATGAAGCAGGCGATCAAGGATATTGAGCCCAACGCAGGAAGGGGAGTATGAATTACCTCCCTGGAAAATCTGTTCCCTACATTTTCAACCGACTGCATCCTTGCAGTCGTCTCCCTCCGGGACGACTCCAGGGATGGAGGAGGTAGGACGAAGTCCGGAACCGGAGTCGAGAGGGTTGGGGTGAGGGTATGAGTGGTGAAAATTGTCCTCATCCTAACCTTCTCCCGGAGGGAGAAGGGATTTCGAAATGCAGGTATGCATTATTTACTCATCCCACCATTTGGCAACCGGATCTATGGCCGGATCGCGATAACAGAGCTATCCCGCGTTTTTCTGGAGTAATGCCAATCCCTTTAAAACATTCAGTGCTTCGTATAATTCGTAATCCGTGGCCGATAGCGACTCGGTTGAATTGTCCGAATTATCAGATGGCGTTGCTGCGTTCGGTGTATCCGTCGTGGTGACATCGTTAATCAGATGCCCGCTGAGATTTGATTCCTTGACGATATCCTGATTTTCGTCGAGTGTCTCCACCTTGAGTTTGTCGATGGTGATGTCGGGCGTAATCCCGGAGGCCTGTATGGAACGGCCCGAAGGCGTGAAGTATCGCGCCGTAGTCAGTTTCAGTGCGGCGTCGTTCGGCATCGGCAATATGGTTTGTACCGAGCCCTTGCCGAAGGTCTGTTGCCCCATGATGATCGCGCGTTTGTGATCCTGCAAGGCTCCGGCGACGATCTCTGAGGCGGATGCCGAACCTTCGTTGACGAGTACGATTATCGGGGCTTTGTTGATTAAATCCTCGGGTTTGGCGTTATACTTAAGTTTCGCGTCGTTGACCCGGCCTTCGGTATAGACGATCAGGCCTTGTTCCAGGAAAAAATCGGAGATGTCTACCGCGGCACTCAGGATGCCGCCCGGATTGTTGCGTAAATCCAGCACCAGTCCCTTGAGCGGTTTACCGGCATCCGCAGTAAACTTTTTCAGCTCTTCGCGTACATCATCCGGCGTGTGGGTTTGAAAATGGGTCACGCGCAGATAGCCGAAGCCCGGTTCGAGCACCTTGCTCCGCACGCTCTTGACCTTGATGATATCCCGGACTACCACGATATTGAGCGGTTTGTCTTCATCGGTGCGGATAATGGTCAGGCGGATTTCCGATCCGGGTTTGCCGCGCATCATACTCACCGCATCGTTCAGGGGCAGGCCTTTGACCGGTGTGTCATCGATACGGATGATCAGATCGCCCGACTTGATGCCGGCCCGGTGCGCTGGCGTATCATCAATGGGGGCGATGACCTTGACGAAACCATCTTCTACGCCTACCTCTATGCCCAGTCCGCCAAATTCACCGGACGTACCTTCCTGTAATTCCAGAAAGGCTTCCTTATCCAGGTAGGCCGAATGCGGATCGAGTCCTTCCAGCATGCCACGGATCGCATTTTCCAGTAGTTTGCGATCGTTGACCCCTTCGACGTAATCGTTTTTGACCTTGGCGAAGACCTCAGTAAACGTCCGGATTTCATCCAGAGGTAATTCCTCGGCCGGTACCGGTACCTGTTCCTGGCTCTGTTCTTCGACAACTTCGGGTATTTCCGTGGTTTCCTGTGCAAAAACAGGTTGATAGCCGACTAAAAGTAACGGCGACAGCACTAATGAAAAACGTAAACAACGATTCATTTTGAACTCCATCGAGACCGAAAGTTGTCGAATTATGACTCTTATACTCAGGACTAATTCAATTGCTAACAAGAATTGAATACAAGCATACATGCGCATGGCAGGGCGTGACAAGCCGCCTGCGCCGGTCAGGTTTTGCACCAGAGTCCGGGATCCTGGGGGTTGCCGCTATGCCTGATCTCGAAATACAAATTGGGTTGTTGTTGTCCGCCAGTGTCGCCGACCTTGGCGATAGCCTCCCGTTCGCCGACCCAGTCGCCGACCTTTTTCAGCAGCCTTTCATTATGACCATACAGGCTCATGTAGCCTCCGCCGTGATCGATGATGAGCAACAGGCCCATGTTTCTGAACCAGTCGGCGAAGATTACCCGGCCGGGACTGACGGCCTCGACGTCGTTGCCACTGGCCGCGGCGATGCTGACACCCTGCCATTTGAGTTTGCCGCCCTTGCGCAGCCCGCCAAAGCGACTCTTCAGTTCACCTTTTACGGGCCAGGCCAGTTTTCCCTTAAGCTTATTGAACGGTGGAATATCCTCGAAGGTTTGCACTATCGATTCGGGCTGTTCCAGCCGGCTGACCAGTTCCGCCAGTTCCTGTTCGTCAAGTTGCAGGGTATGCAGTTGTTTGTCCTGTTCCGCGATGAAATTTTCCAGCCGGATGATGATGCCCTGCCTCGAAATGCGGTGGGAAGTATATTCTTCCAGCTTTACCAGTTGTTCGGCGCGCAGTTGATCCAGTGCCGCCTTTTCCGTCTGTATTTGCCGCTCGAGCAGGCTGATTCCCGCCAGTGTTTCCTGAACCTGATTAATGCGCAGTGCGCGGGCTTTGTTAAAGTAATCGTAATACGCAAGCATGCGGCCTATCCGCGCCGGGTCTTCCTGATTCAACAGCAGTTTCAGGTAGTCATTTTTACCCATCTTGTAGGCGGCACGGATCTGCTGTGCCAGGTACTTCCGCTCTTCACCCAGGGTGGCCTGCATGGCGGACTGTTTGACATTCAGTTCCGCGAGGGACTGGACGCTGTTGTTGATGTCTTTATCGATATCCGCCAGTTTCTGTGAAACGGCGGCCGCTGCGACCTCGTTGTCCTGCAAATCCTTGTATATCTGGTCGGTTTCAGAACGGGCGGCCTGGATATTCGATTCGACATCCTTGATGCGGGTGCGCAGTGTCTCCAGTTCGGCGGCTTTTTGGGCGTTGTCTTCTTCGGCGAAGGCGATAACGATGCAGCAAAGGTAGATCAGGAATGCGCGGCAGAAACCTTCTGTCTTTGAAGTACGCAACTCCTAACTCCTGACTCCTCGCGCCTGTTTCACGTGCGCCGTCAGGGTCACCAGGGATTTGCCGGTCATTTCCCGCGGCAGTTCCAGCCCCATCAGATATAACAGCGTCGGTGCGATGTCGCACAGGGCGCCGGGTTCAACGGCGGCTACGGCGGGGCGGCCGATGTACAGGAACGGCACCAGGTTGCTGGTGTGAGCTGTATGCCGCTCCTCCTTCGCTGTGCCGATAAATTCCCGCATCTTTTCGGCGTTGCCGTGATCGGAGGTGATCAGCAACTCGCCGCCGGCCGCGAGACAGCAGGTGGTGATCCGGTCCAGGCATTGATCGAGGGCTTCGATGGCCTTGACCGCGGCATCGAAATCGCCGGTATGCCCGACCATGTCGGCGTTGGCGAAATTACTGATAATGACATCGTATTTGCCGCTTTCGATTGCCTCGGTCAATTTATCCGTCACCTCGAAAGCACTCATCTCCGGTTTCAGATCGTAAGTTGGTACGGCCGGCGATGGCACCAGGATCCGATCTTCGCCCTCGAATACGGTTTCCTCGCCGCCATTGAAAAAGAAAGTTACATGGGCGTATTTTTCCGTCTCGGCAATCCGCAATTGTCGCAGTCCGTGTTTCGCCAGATATGCGCCCAGGACATTGCGAAATTTCTCCGGCGGGTATGCCGCCGGGAAGGTAAATTCGGCCTTGTATTCGGTCAGGCTGATAAAGTTCTGCAGCATCGGTACGCGGCCGCGCGGGAAACGATCGAAGTTACGCTCGGTAAAGGCCATGGATAATTGGCGGGCGCGATCGGCGCGGAAATTCGCGAAAATGATGGCATCCCCATCGGCCACCTGTAGCGCTTCAGCTCCGGGTGGAACGATGGCGGTCGGTTTGACGAACTCATCCGTTTCCTTACGCGCATAGGCGGCGGCCAGTGCCTCCCTGGCGCTGGGAGATCGGTACTGACCGATTCCCTGGCTGAGCAACTGGTAGGCGGTGGCCACGCGGTCCCAGTTATTGTTCCGATCCATCGCGTAGTAGCGCCCGGTGATGCTGGCGATACGGCCATGGCCGAGGACGGAGAACTGCCGTTCTACCCGATCGATATATTGCCCGGCGCTTTGCGGTGGTGTATCCCGGCCATCCAGAAAGGCATGCAGATATATATTTTTCACACCGGTGCTGTGCGCCATCTGGATGAGGGCGTTAATATGATCCTGATGGCTGTGCACACCGCCGTCCGACAACAAACCCAGTATGTGTATGGCCTTGCCAGTCCTGGCGACCGCCGCGCAGGTCGAGACCAGGACTTCATTATGGAAGAACGAACCATCTTCGATGGCTGCACTGATGCGGGAAAATTCCTGCCTGACGATCCGGCCGGAGCCGATATTCATGTGGCCAACTTCGGAATTGCCCATTTGCTCGCCGGGCAGCCCGACGTGTGTCCCCGAGGCGTTAATGAGCGCATGTGGATATTCCCGCCACAGTCGATCCCAGGTCGGTTTGCGAGCGGCCTGGATGGCGTTGTATTCAGACCGTTCCGAATAACCAAAGCCATCAAGAACGATGAGGATGAAGGGTCTGTGTGTTAACTGCACGTGTAATGGGTCTCTGGTAATTCGAAATCGTAATTCGTAATTGGTAAATGGTAACTGGTTAATAGTTAATGGTAAATGGTATTATTATCGCCAATCACCCATCACCAATCACGAATCACTAGATATTTATGCAACAATTGTTTGAGTTCGCCGGCAACCATCTGGTTCTGATTTCCCTGCTGGTTGCCATTTCGCTGATGTTGATCTGGAATCTGTACGGTAGCGTCATGAGTGGCGTCAAACAACTGTCGCCGATGGAGATGACCAGACTCATGAACAACGATTCCGCTGTGGTGCTGGATGTGCGGAGCAACAATGACTACAACAAAGGGCATGTGCTTGGTTCCCTGAATATTCCTGACGCCGAAATACCATCCAAACGGAAAGATCTGGAGAAATATAAAACACAGCCGGTCGTCGTTTATTGCGAGCTTGGCAATGTGGCGGACCGGGTAGTGCGCACGCTTAGGGCCTATGGGCTTGAACAGGTTTACGCCTTAAAAGGCGGCCTCGGTTCCTGGCGCCAGGCGAATCTGCCGTTAACGAAAGAATGACAAGTGTCTGATTGAAATTACCCGGATATAACTATGGCAGAACAACCAGAAAACGAACAGCAAGGTCAATTCGGGATCCAGAAAATCTATGTGAAGGATATTTCTTTTGAAACACCCAACTCGCCCCAGATCTTCAAGGAGCAATGGAATCCGAAGGTTAATATGGATATCGCCAACAGCGTTACCCGGCTCAGCAGCGATTCACACGAAGTAGTTTTATCGGTGACGGTCACCGTGAGTTTCGCGGATAAAATCGTTTACCTGGCGGAGATTCAGCAGGCCGGCATCTTTCATATCAGCGGTTTTCCCAATGAAGTTTTGAGCCGCATGCTGGCAACGGTGTGCACCAATATCCTGTTTCCCTTCGCCCGGGAGGTTATCGCTGATCTGGTCATGCGCGGCGGTTTCCCCCAGTTACTGCTGGCCCCGGTGAACTTCGAGGCTTTGTATCTGCAGCAGATAAAACAAACAGAGTCAGACAAATCAATGCATTAGCTTTCGTAATTGGTAATTGGTAATTGGTGACTGGTATTATTACCAATCTCGAATCACGAGTCACCAATC
>JACVQI010000129.1 GCA_015661095.1 Gammaproteobacteria bacterium | reverse complement strand
TGACCTTCATTCCACGCATGCTGGCCCATGGCCAGGGCGGGCACATCATCAATACCTCCTCCGTGGCCGGGATCCTGACCGGTCCGGGTACGGCCATTTATTCCGCGACCAAATTCGCTATCCGTGGACTGTCCGAAGCCGCGCGCTACGATCTCATACCGCATGGCATCGGCGTGTCCGTGCTCTGTCCGGGGACTGTCTCCACCCGGCTTTATGAAAGTGAGGACAACCGGCAGCCGCAATATTCAGGGCAGGTGACGGACACCGTCCGGGCGCAGCGGGCCGGTACCGGGGAATTATTCCGGCGGGTGCTGCCGCTGGGTATGGATGCGATGCGGGTCGGTGAGATGACCTTGCAGACCGTGCAGAAGAATGAGTTTTACATCATGACCCATGTGGAAGTGGAGACCGATATCCGCGAGTCTTACGAGGAAATGCTGGCAGCGCTCCCTGATACTCCGCCCAATCCCGAAGTCCTGAAGCTGGAGGCCGGCCGGCGGCAGAAGAAATACGATATTCTGAAACTGGCGAAGGATCTCTGAGGAACGGCGATTTCACAGCCCGCACAAACCAGTCACGGATTACGAACCACATCCTCTAAGCATTCGGTAAAGATGGCAGTGTGCTGTTGCCCCACAGCAGCTTTATTGCCTGCAGCTGTCCCAATGGCGGATAATTCCCGGATGTTGGTAAAATCCTGATCTAATCCCACACCACCGATGAATCGAATCAGTTCAGGCTTATGGCTGTAACAGACACTACAGAATCGTTTGATTACATCATCGCCGGAGCCGGGTCCGCGGGCTGCGTGCTGGCGAACCGTTTGTCAGCCGAACCAGGAGTGCGTGTAGCGTTGATCGAGGCCGGGCACAGGGATTATCATCCCTTCATCCATGTCCCCGCCGCCACCGGTGCGGCTATCGGCACGGCATCGCTCAACTGGCGCTTTGAGACGGCGCCGCAGGCCAACCTGAAGAACCGGCGGTTGCCCCATCATCGCGGCCGTGGCCTGGGCGGTTCCAGTGCCATCAACGGCATGGTTTATTTTCGCGGCCATCCGCTGGATTTCGATGACTGGACCGCGCTGGGCGCTCGCGGTTGGAGCTACGCGGATGTTCTGCCGTATTTCAAACGTTCGGAAAACAACCTGACTTACCACAACTCGCCCTGGCATGGCACCCAGGGGGAAATGGCCGTTTCGCATATTAAAAAACCCAACCCCCTGAATGCCGTGTTCGAGGCGGCCATGGATTCACTGGGCTACCGATATCGCGCTGATTTTAACGCCGGTGACCCGGAAGGTTATGGACCGCGACAGATGAATATCCGCAATGGCCGGCGCGAATCCATGGCGACTGCCTTTCTGCGGCCGGTACAGTCCAGGCAGAACCTGACGATTATGGCTGATACCCTGGTGCGCAGAGTCATTATAGAAGGCGGTAAGGCTGTTGCTGTCGAGATTGAACAGGTCGGTGCCATCAGGCAAATAGCCGTCCGGCGCGAGGCTATCCTGGCCGCCGGCGCTATCCAGTCGCCACAGATCCTGTTGCTGTCGGGTATCGGTGACGGTGCTCAATTACAGGCCATGGGGATAGCCGTTCAGCATCATTTGCCGGGTGTCGGCGCCAATTTACAGGATCACCTGTCGGCGCCGGTGATGATGGAAACCGCTAATATCGATTCTTATGGCCTATCCCTGAAGGCGCTGCCGCGTTGTGCCTGGAACCTGGTCGAATATATCCTGTTTCGGCACGGAGCGCTGGCCAGCAATCTGTTTGAATCGGCGGCATTTATCAAAACCCGGGCCGGACTGGACCGCCCGGACCTGCAATTGGTCTATCAACCGGCCCGCAAAATGCTGAAAGGCGCTCCCATCCCGATCGGCCATGGTTTTGTCCTGAATCCGGTCAATCTATATCCACGCAGTTATGGCCGGCTCTCCCTGGCCAGCCCGGACCCCCATGCGGCCCCGATCATCGATCCTAATCTATTGGCCGATCCGGCGGATATTCGGCCACTATTAAAGGGTATAGAAATCTCCCGCCGGGTGTTCGCGGCCCCGGCCTATGCCCGCTACCGAGCGGTCGAAGTGGGTCCGGGAGCGGAAATTACCAGTGAAAATGGCTTGATCGAATACATCAAGGATATTGCCTATACCGTCAATCACCCGGTCAGTACCTGCCGCATGGGGACTGGCGCCGTCGATGTGGTCGATGCCGAACTGCGAGTGCACGGTCTGGTCGGGCTGCGGGTCGCTGATGCCTCGATTTTCCCGAAAATGGTGGGCGGTAACATCAATGCGGCCGTGGTAATGGTGGCGGAAAAGGCCGCGGATATGATTTTGGGCCGGCCGCCTTTAAATGATGAAAACCGGCCAGATCCGGGCGAATTTGCCTGGGCTCGACTGGCGCAAGATAGTGACCGATAAAGCTTGACCCAGCAAGCCTAAATACGTTAATTTTAACCTTATAAATACTAATTATCCGGGACCCATTATGACTGATATCAAAACTGATATGGTAGTCGGCGAAGACGGACTTGTTGGCGGCCAAACGACTGCTTTAATTTCACTGAAACTTACACGCAGAAACTTCATCAAGCGGGTCATTGCTTCCGGCGCTACGGTTTCGGCCAGCGGTTATATCCTCAGCGCCTGTTCCAGTGATACGCCGGAACAGGCAGCGACGTCAGCCACCCCAGCGCAAACCTTGCAAGGGACTATCGAGCGATTGGTCACGCTGAATGTCAATGGCAAGGAGCGGCGCGTGGATGTATTGCCGAATGAAACCCTGGCCATGACCTTGCGTTATAAACTGGGACTCACCGGCACCAAGCTGGGATGTGACCGGGGTGAGTGCGGAGCCTGCACGGTTTTGATCGACGACATGACCGTCTATTCCTGTTCGACCCTGACGCATACGGTCCGCAAACGCAATGTTGTCACCATTGAAGGGCTGGAGGCCGAAGACGGCACCCTGCATCCCGTGCAGCAGGCCTTCGTCGATGAACTCGGTCCGCAATGCGGATTCTGTACCCCCGGCCAGGTTTTGTCCGCGGTAGCGTTATTAAAGGTGAATCCGAACCCATCCCGGGAAGATGCCAGGCAGGCGCTGGCAGGCAATCTGTGCCGCTGCGGGGCCTACGATAATTATCTGAATTCGGTCATGACTGCCGCGAAGCTGCTCAGTTGATGGTGTCGATCAAGACGAGTTCCTAATCACAGACAAATAATGTACACACAGTAGAGACGAGAGCAATGTCCATGAAAGACATGATGCCCAATTTTGAGTTGTATCAACCCGCCAGTGTCGACAATGCGCTGGATTTACTGGAACAATTCGGCGCCGACGGCTGGCCTTTGGCCGGCGGTCAGGACAGCTACGACTGGTTCAAGGACCGGGCCAAAAAGCCCAGGGCCGTTATCGATTTGAATGGCATCAGTGAGTTGCGCGGCATCAAGGAAACCGCTGAAGGTGTGGAAATCGGCGCTCTCACCACTCTCACCGAAGTAATTAACAATGACATTATCAAAGCGCAATACGGGTTGCTGGCCAGCGCGGCCAGCCGTGTTGCTTCCCCGCAGATACGTAATATGGGCACCATCGGCGGCAATCTGTGCCAGGATACCCGCTGCTGGTATTACCGCTATGGCCTCGACTGTTACCGGGCTGGCGGCAACACCTGTTATGCCGATACCCCGCAGGGCATGAACCGGGAACATTGCCTGTATGAGGCGGATCGCTGCGTGGCGGTGTCGCCGTCCGATACGGCTACCGCTGTCGTCGCATTGGACGGCAGTATGGTGATCCGTAACAAGAGCGGCGAAAAAGTGGTGAAGGCGGAAGAATTCTTTGTCCTACCGGCGGTAGATATTATCCATATGACCATCCTGAAACCCGGCGACCTGCTGACAGCCATCCGCCTGCCGAAGACCTGGGCGGGCGCCAGGTTTTATTTCGAGAAAGTGGCGGATCGCAATACCTGGGATTTCGCCCTGGTCAATATCTCAGCCGCCTTGAAAGTAAACAATGGCACGATTGAAGACGCCCGCATGGTATGCGGTGGCATCCAATGTACTCCCAAGCGCCTGACGGTGGTTGAAGATATCATCAAGGGCAGCCCGCAAAATGAAGAAACGGCGGAACTGGCGGGCAAATCTGCCAGCCGGGGCGCAACACCGCTGAACTATAATCATTTCAAGGTTCCCTTGATGGAAAATCTGGTAAAGCGCGCGATCCGCAGCGCCTGATTTCCAGATTTCCAGATGGAGATTTTACGCTACAGCAGCAATGCCTGGGGTCAGAAGGCATTGGAAGGACTATCCTGGGATCTGCTCTGGGTATTTTTCAGCATTGGCGCCGTCTTCATAGTGCTGCATGCCCTGTATATGTGGTTGCTGCCTCCAAAGAAAACTTCATAGTGAACGACAAATCAGCCGTATTAGCGCCGGATAAATTAATCCGGCATGTCCGCCTTGCCCGGTTGCTGCACTGGCTGATGGCGATTTGTGTGCTGGTACTGCTGACTACCTCCCTGTTACCGATAGCCGAGATCAAATTTTCCTGGGTGACTTTGCACTGGGTAACCGGCCTGATACTGGCTGTTACCGCTCTGACACATATTCTGTGGTCATTGTTCCGGACCCGGATACGGCAGATGGTGTTCGGTCTCAGGGATATGCAGGATGCAGTGCGGACACTGCTGTGGTTTTTCCGGATCAGCGGACAGGAACCGGCCAAACCCGGTAAATATTCACCGGCACAGAAACTGATCCACCACGGTTTCGCCGTCACCATCCTCGCCTCGATAGTTACCGGGTTATTGATGATGGTAAAGGTTGATACGCCGCTCTGGGAGCGAAATCCCTATTGGTTATCGAACGCCAGCTGGGGCATTATTTATATCATCCATGATCTTGCGTCCATGCTGTTAGTGACGATGATTATGCTTCACATTTATTTTGCATTTCGCCCGGAAAAGCGTTTGTATCTGCGCTCGATGGTACTGGGCTGGATCAGCCGCAGTGAATATGCAAGTCATCATGATCCAACCAGATGGGAGAATAAGTAACAATGCCAGACTCAAATACTACCGAACTCAGTCAGCGTATCGATGCCATTGAATCCGGTTACGAATTTCTATTGGCCTATGCCGCGCAGGGACGCAGGACGGACAGGGGCGCGGGCGCGAACCAGAATGTCCGCGAATTCCTGCAAAACATGGACACGGCCCTGAGTGATCTGGGCAAGGTATGTGTGGCTGCGGCGAAGGCCAAGGATGGTGATAAAATATCTCAGTACCAGGCTTTCCTCGATGCTCTGACCGAGGATGCAAGTAAAGCCCAGGGTGTAATCCGGCTGGTTCTTACGCGTCCGGATATCAGTTCTCAGCTGGTTGATAACATGAACACCAATGTGCATCTGCGGGCATTGCTGACAGACTTGTTCGTGATCGACGACGCCCTCAAATAACTGGAACTGTTCTCCACCCGCACAGGGACTTGTCCCCATCGGGAATGGTGAAATCGAAACCCCGTGCCTTTAAGCGAAGAATGATACGGTGACATGCAAGCGTAGCGTGCAAGAGCCTCTGTTTTTGCCTCTCCCTCCGGGAGACACCTGCACGGATGCAGGCGGTTGAAAATGTCGGGAACTGATTTTCCAGGCCGCCACGTAGTGGCGGGTGAGGGAAAGCGATTTTGCAGATAACGAATTCCCTCATCCCCAGCCCTTCTCCCGGAGGGAGAAGGGAGTATTCGAC
>JACVQI010000128.1 GCA_015661095.1 Gammaproteobacteria bacterium | reverse complement strand
CTGGAGATCCGGATCATCCCGATCACCGATGAACCCATCGCCGAATGGCGGGACGGTCTGGAGTTGGGCCCCAATGAAATCGGCGAGATCGTGGTGCGTGGACCGCAGGTAACCCGTAGTTACTTTAACCATATTGAGTCGACCCGGTTGGCCAAGATCGCGGCCGGTGAACAGGACTGTTATCACCGCATGGGCGATCTCGGTTATCTGGATGAGCGGGACCGTTTGTGGTTTTGCGGACGCAAGAGTCAGCGCGTTATCACGGCCAGCGGCACACTCTATACCATCCCCTGCGAGGCCGTGTTCAATACCCATCCACGCGTGGCGCGCAGCGCCCTGGTCGGCGTGCCCGGTGACAAAGGCAACATCCTGGTGCTGTGCGTCGAGCCGGAGGCGGGCGTGCGCAAAGCCGAACATGCGAAGATTCGACAAGAACTCCTCGCTCTTGGCGCCCAGCATGCGCATACCGCGTCGATCCAACACATCCTGTTTCACAAGGGCTTCCCCGTTGATATCCGCCACAATGCCAAAATCAATCGCGAACGTCTCGCGCTCTGGGCACAGAGGCAATTACCATGAAGGCGCTGGTGACGGGCGGCGGCGGTTATCTGGGCGGTGCCATCGTCCGGGCGCTGCTGGCCCGCGGCGATAACGTGGTTAGCCTGCAACGCGGTAGCTATCCCTGGCTGGAACAGGCCGGAGCCAGAACTTATACCGGCGACATCAATGATATCGACACCCTGCTCCGGGCCAGCGCCGGTTGCGATGCGGTTTTCCACGTCGCCGGCAAGACCGGTGTCTGGGGTGATTACCAGGAATATCATCAAACTAATGTCGCCGGTACCGCGTGCGTGATACACGCTTGCCTGAAAAACCACATCCCGCATCTCATCCACACCAGTTCCCCCAGCGTGGTCTTCGCCGGCCGGGACGAGGCAGGCATTAATGAAACCACACCTTATCCCGAGCACTACTACAACCATTATCAACGAACCAAGGCCCTAGCCGAGCAAAAGGTGTTGATGGCGAACAGCCGGCAGCTGGCCACAGTGGCCTTGCGGCCGCATTTGATCTGGGGCCCGGGCGATCCGCATCTGATCGGCCGGATTCTGAAGCGCGCCACCAGCGGCAGATTGCGGCTGGTCAAAGGCGAGAACCTGGTCGATACTACTTACATCGATAACGCCGCCGCCGCGCACCTGCAGGCCGCGGATGCCCTTCAGGTCGGCGCCACCTGTGCCGGCAAAGCCTATTTCATCAGCAACGGCGAACCGCGGGTCCTGCACGAACTGATCAACGCCATCCTGGCGGCTTACCGGCTGCCGCCGGTGACGAAAACCATCACGCCCGCTCTGGCCTATACTCTCGGTGTGCTGTCCGAGTTTGTCTATACTTTAGGCAGGATCAAACGGGAACCGTTGATGACACGTTTTGTCGCAAAACAACTGAGTTGCACCCACTGGTACGACATCAGCGCAGCGCGGCGCGATTTTGGTTACACCCCAACTATCAGCATCGCCGAAGGATTGCGCAGGCTCAAACCGGCATGAGCGGCCTCTGGCACAGGACACCAGCGAAACTACGCCTGTCGGAAACCTACATCGACATCTGGCGTACGTCGCTCAACCTCACGCGGCACGAGATCGACGCCTGTCTGGCCCTGCTGAGCCCGGATGAAATTGCGCGGGCCAACCGGTTCAAGGTGAAAAGGAAATACCGCGAATACATTATCTCCCGGGGCCTGCTGCGGCGGATATTGGGACTCACCCTCGGCACCGATCCGGCCGATTTTGAGTTTGAATATTCAGAACATGACAAGCCCTTGCTGAACCTTATCCACAAGGGCGCGCCGGTTACCTTCAATGTCAGTCACTCACACGAACAAACTCTCATCGCCGTGACTCTCGGTCATGCGCTCGGCATCGACATCGAACAGGTGCGCCAGGACGTGCAATTCCGGCAACTGGCCAAGCGCTTTTTTTCGGCGCAGGAGGCGCGTGAACTGGAAACCTATACCGAGGCCGGGATCCCGCGTGCCTTTTTCGCCTGCTGGACACGCAAAGAGGCCTTCGTCAAGGCCCTTGGTGACGGCATCGCTTTCGGCCTGAATGAGTTTTCCGTTTCCGTCAATCCATTCGACGATAACGTCGCCCTGACCACCCACTGGGATCCGGAGGAAGCTGGCAACTGGTCGTTGCTGAACATCCACACCGATGCCGACTATATCGCCGCGCTGGCGGTGGCCGGACAGGGTTTTAAGATTCGTTACTGGGAGTTTTGATCTTAAATGAATCAATTACCCTTGGCGGGAGGATTGATCTTGATAAACCACCACTCCTTCAGGCCTTTGCACAAGCCATCCGGGGCGAAGTCCAGAACGAAAATGCCGTCGAGGATCAGCGTGGAACCGGAGGAGGGCTGGGTGAGTTCCGCATGCCAATGCGCAATGCCGGTGTTACCCGTGACGGCCAGTACTTCGTAGGTAAAATTGACATCTTTCTGATCGCTGGTCACATCAGTCCAGTATTTGCGGATGCCTTCCCGACCCTGATAGGGTTCGGCAAATGCCTCGTCCCGGTAAGTCGCGTCTTCGCTGAATAACGCGGCGGCCTTGCCGGCATCCAAGGTTTCCCAGGCTGCTTCATAGCCCTTTAGCCAGGCATCGAGCTTGGCAGCAGTCAGCCCTTGAGCGGCTGCCAGAGTTCCCCATAATAAAGATGTAACCGTACAGATAAACAACGCAATTATTCGCAATGACTTGTTCATGACAGTCTCCAGGTTGAGGCGGACGGTTGAGATCCGAGAGCCGTTAGGTTTTCCAGCGCGGATCCAGTAAACTCAAGATAGATGCAGTCATCGTAATCTATAACAATATTTTTCCGTCGTCCATGCGATTGTTGTTTGTGATCGCCATAACGAAGGGGCATTCCATGAAAATCATTCCAGGCATCTTGATCTTATTACTATCGTTCAATCTAATGGCCGCGCCGGCAGGGGAACGTCTGGCGTTCGTGCTGGGCTGCATCAATTGCCACCACCAGACTCCAAAGCAGCTGATCAATGCGCCGTCACTGGTGATCGTCCAGCCCTATACGCTCGATGAGCTTCGGATTCTGCTCAAGACTGGCAAGACGCGCGACGGCCGCGACCTGCTGGCCAGTAGTAGTCTGATGGGAATCGTCGCGACCGAGCAATTCATTTACATGAGCGACGAGGAAATCCAGGCTGTATACGATTTCCTGAAAAACGACTGGACCGCTGAGAAGGGCCTGGCGGAGGAAGCCAAGATCCCGCTTCTGTATCAAGCAAACTTGCCACAATGAATGCCTGAGCTGTCGATTAGTCGCCAGACAAATATTCTGTTCTGATGACTGATTCAATCCATTAGCGCGAATACATAGATCTCATTGTGACCGCGCGGCAACTCCAGTTCCGGCACCACACCCAGTAATTCCGGCACCTTAAGATTGTCACCGGTCATCACCGCCACGTATTGTCTGCCGTTAACGGCGTAGGTGATGGTGCTGACGGAGACATTGCCGCCCAGGACGGTTTCCCACAGTCGTTTGCCGGTCGCGGCATCGAAGGCGCGGAAGCGCCGGCTCATGTCGCCGTGAAACACCAGATTGCCGGCGGTCGCCAGCAGGGCGCCGTTACCGGGCGCGCGGCCAACGTCGAAGCGCATGACTTCCCCGGTGGAGAGATTGATCCTGGCGAGACCGGTCAGTTCCTTGGGGTCGGAGCCTGGACGCGGGATCACACGCCATGAATCACGGCCGGTCATGCCGGTGATCTCACGGCAGTTATCGATATAAGAGGTATACAAGGAATTGGTGCCGGGATGATAGGCGGTGGGCCAGTAACTGCGGGTATTCCAGTAGCAGACGATGCGGGGCTGGTTGGGCTGTTTCGTCACCAGATCCCAGTTGATCTCGGTCCGGCCCGTCTGCACATCGATATCGCGCAGTAGCATTTCCGGGGTATCGAACGGAAATGGCGTCGCCCACAGAAACTCGCCGGTGGCGCTGTCCAACACGAAGACGCCGCCGCCTTCGGGCAAGGTCACCGCTACATCCCGTGTTTCACCAATTTTGATTTTCGGATTAATCCATTTAACGTAGCGGGGATCAGGCTTGATGCTGGTGCGCACCAGCGTGCGTTCATGGGTGTGATCCAGATCGGCATCGTCGCCAGGCAGGTGCTGGTAATACCAGGCCAGTTTACCCGTATCCGGTTTCAGGGCCACGGTGGAATTGCTGTACAGATCGGCCGGTGCGTAGCGGCTGGTGGCGGCGGGATCGCCCCCATGACGCTGGATCCTGAGATCCGGCATAGGGTTGGCGATACCCCAGTAGATCAGTTTTTTGTCCGGGTCGTAACTACCCGGCAACCCCCAGGTCGAGGCCTGCCGGTATTGCAACTCGGCGCCGCCCCAGGACTCATCGCCCGGCTCGCCCGGCGCCGGTGTGGTATAAAACCGCCAACGCTCGGCACCGGTGAGAGCATCATGTGCGGCAATATAACAGCCGTCCCGGCTGCCGCCACAGGTGCCGCCGGAGATGACCTGGCCTTCGATGACCAGCGGCCCCGAGGTATGGCCGCGCTTGCCGGTCTGCGCCTGCCAGCGCACCGAGCCATCGCGCACGTCCAGGGCAATGACATAACTATCCGGCGCGGTGTAGTAGATCAGATCGCCATAGATAGCCAGGTTTTTGCTGCGGGCCTGCTCGCCGGCGCCTTTAATCTCCAGCGGGCGGACGTATTCCCAGATGAGATCGCCGTTGCTGGCGTCCAGCGCCTGCACCTTTGCACCGGGCACGACCACATACATGACGCCGCCATACACCAGCGGGATGGTCTCCGTCACGCCGGCCGGCAGTCCACGGCTCCAGGCCAGTCCCAACCTGCCGACATTCCTGGTGTTGATTTGTTTGAGCGGACTGAATCGTTGCGCGTCATAAGTGCGGCTGTACATCAGCCAGTCATAGGGGCTGGGTTGCCGGAGCATGGCATCGGTCACCGGCTGGTAGGTGGATAACCCGGCACTGGCGGACTGCTGAACACCAGGGGTGGAGAACGCCAGCGCCAGCAAGACACAGATACCGGCGAGATTCCGGGTCACTGCCGCTCTGGTCCCTCGCCTGTGCGGACAACTCCTAACCGATGTTGATATGTTCATTATTCCTCCGCCAGCTAGATAAAATTTTTTCTTAGCATAACCGAACTCAACTATTACAGAAGCTCTGAATAAGTCCCACCTGAACTTTTCAAAGCATGCAAAGTAAAGATGTAACTTTTACTTTACTCCATTAGCCTGTCAGACTTAGCGGATAAATCTACTGGGGCAGGACCCGGCTCAATGCCGGAGCACCGACTCCGGGACAACTACCGCCGTGCCGACTCCGCGCGAATCGCTGGCTGCGTAAACCCGGTTGTCCCGCCGGTCCCAGGTGACCAACTGCGCATCGCCATACCGGCCGGGGTATTCCTCGAGTTTATGGCCCATGTCACGCAAGCGGCGCTGCTCTTCTTCCGACAACGCGTCATGTTCGAACTCAATCACGTCCGGCAGATACTGGTGATGGTAACGTGGTTGCAGTATCCAGGTCCCCAGTGACTTACCCTCGCTGAAGTCGAGTGCGGCCAGCAACAGCATGCTGACGATCCGGTTGCCACCTGGCGCCCCCAGAACAGCCACCCGGTCCGCTGACTCGAAAAATGTCGGGGTCATGCTGGTTAATGGCCGTTTCCCGGGTTGTATTCTGTTGGCGTTGGTGTCCGCCTGATTACCTGCCCCG
>JACVQI010000127.1 GCA_015661095.1 Gammaproteobacteria bacterium | reverse complement strand
TGGGCAATGCCCGTTATCACGAAGTGGCCGCCGGTTTTGGTTGCTACAGCCAGTATGTAACGAAAATAGAGGAATTGGGCCCCGCCATCAAGGCGGCCTATGCGAGCGGCCGGCCGGCGTGCATTAACGTCGCCATAGACGTCAAGCCGCTGCCGCCGGAACTGGAATTATTGATGGGGCCGCACTGAGGGAGATCCCGAGGTCGTTTAAGCACCGACGCGTGGGCACGGAATAAGTGCCCACCCTACTGGTCTGAGCAGGGCCAGGGGCGTAAAACGAGGGCTACTTTCTGCGCTGCTGTTCCTGTTTGAGCTTGCGTTTTTCGATTTCCAGATCTACCTTCATCGTGGCGATCTTGGTATTGGTATAACTGCCCAGTTTACTCACCAGAAACAAGCCGACGATCGAGGCCAGGGCCACCATTTCGCCTTCTTCGGCATAGACGATTGCCCAGGTGCCGGTGCCGAATACGGCAAGCAGCAGGATCCAGTCCACGGTCCGCATGATGAAGATTTTGACTTTTACCTGGGTCTCATTCATACGGTAAAGTATATAACATATTATTTAATTTCAAAATTTTCTGGAGCGTATTTTTAAGTATTCTCTGATTAATCAGAGCTTCCTTAACCCAAAGCCGAACCCGGCGTAATCTCAGTGTTGGTCAAACGTTCAACCCAGCGAACCAGTTCACTCACACTGGCGCCGGAGCCCGCATGACTGTTAGCCTCCCGCCATAGGTCCAGCCCTTTTGCCGAGAGGGGCAGGGATACATTCAAGTCTTGCGCCAACTTTGCGGCGATGCCGATGTCTTTCAGCATCAGTTCCAGCCGGAATGGGTCATCGAATTTTCTGCTCGCAATCCGCTGCTTGATATGGGTCCGGCTGATCCAGGACATGCCGGTGGAGTGATTAAGGACATCGGTCATGACGTCCGGATCCAGTCCGGCCTTTTTGCCCAGCACCAGACCTTCCGTCGTCGCCAGAAACGTCATGGCCGTGATGGTGTTATTGATGCATTTCATGGTATGACCCGCGCCGACAGGGCCAAGATGAAATATCTCTTTACCAATGACCCGGAGTACAGGCATGACCCGCGCCACCGACTCATGGTCACCACCAACCATGAATACCAGTTCCGCCGCCTCGGCCCCGGCCCTGGCGCCGGAGACAGGGGCATCCACCATGGCTATTTGCCGGGCCGCCAGTGCCTGCGCGGTCGCTGCCGTCAACCAGGGCTCGGAAGAAGAAGTATCCAGCAGCAAGGCGTCGCGCTTGAACCCATGTAGCAATCCTTGTTCTCCCAACGCCACCGCCCGCACGTACTCGCCGGACGGCAGCATGGTAATAACAATATCTGATTGCTCCGCAACCGCTTTTGGAGTTTCAGCTACTGTCATAGCACCAAAGCGTGAGGCCAGTTGTTCTGCATTTTGGCGATTCAAATCATGCACTGTCAGGTGATAACCCGCCTGCGCCAGATGAGTGGCCATGGGCGCGCCCATGACACCGATACCGATAAAGCCAATATTTGGTGTTTTTTGCATTTCGCTGGTTTCTCGTTGCCGGAGTACTGCCGCCAGAATGGATCCAAAGGTTATGCCATGTCAATCCACACCAGAATCATTCAGGCTTGTCGATAACGCTGTAATTGTCTATATTGCCGCTATTAAAATAGTCCGGCTTAAATCCGATTGCGGGGGAAATTCATGTCCTTGATTGTGCGTACAGCAGGCTTACTGCTCGGTTGTCTAATCCTGCCTGCGCATACCGCTGGCGCTGCCGAACACGAACAACCGAATATTCTGTTGCTGCTGGCGGATGACCTCGGCTATGCCGACATCGGCGCTTTCGGCAGTGAGATCCCGACACCGAATATCGATGCCCTGGCCCGCAACGGGATGTTGTTAACCAATTTTCATTCGAGCCTGACCTGTTCACCGACGCGATCCATGCTTATGTCCGGCACCGACAACCACCGTGCCGGACTGGGAGTCATGGGAGCACCGCAGCGAAAGGACCAGATCGACCAACCTGGTTATGAGGGTTACCTGAATTTCCGTGTCGCCAGTCTGGCTGATCTGATGACCGATGCCGGTTACAACACCTATATGACCGGTAAATGGCATCTCGGCACGACAGTGGAAACCGGCCCTATCGCCCGTGGCTTTAAGAAAGCCTTTGTCTCACTCGACGGGGCGGCGCATCTGGGCAATCTGTCCTGGAACGGACCCGGCCTCGCGCCCTATCGTGATGGGACGGAATTAGTCGAGGTCGGCCCCGATTTCTATACGACGCAGTTCTACACCGAGAGGATGATTCAATATATCGAAGCCGACCGGAATGAACATAAACCCTTTTTCGCCTACCTCGCCTACACCGCACCACACTGGCCCATCCAGGCGCCCGCGGAATCGGTCGCCCGCTTCCATGGCAAATACGACGCCGGATACAGGGTGTTATATGAACAAAGACTGGAACGGTTGCAAAAACTGGGCCTGGTTCCCGCCGATATCAGACCGACGGAAAGCACTACTCTGCAAGCAGCCTGGGACAAGCTCACTGCCGATGAACAGAAAGCGGAAGCCAGGAAAATGGAGATTTATGCCGCCATGGTCAGCGATCTGGATTTTTATATAGGCAAGGTCATCGATTATCTGAAAGCTATAGATGAATTCGACAATACCTTCATCATATTCATGTCCGATAACGGCGCCGAAGCCTCGCGCCGGGAAATCGTCCCGCCGCTGAGCGACTGGGTGAAACAATGTTGCGATAACAGTTACGATAATCTGGGCCGGGGCAATTCCTATATTATGTATGGGCCGTCCTGGGCCCGCGCCGGCTCCGTACACCTCCGCCGCAGTAAAGGCACGGCCTTTGAAGGCGGCATCCATGTCCCGGCTTTCGTTTATTATCCGCAAGCGGTTGCGGCGGGAACCCGCAGTAATGCCTTCGGCACGGTCATGGATCTACTACCGACTTTTCTCGATCTGGCGGGGGCACAACATCCGGGCAGCAATTACCGCGGCCGGGAAATTCTGCCGGTCACAGGAAAATCGCTGTTACCCGCGCTGACCGGGGCAGCCAGCGAGATACACACTGCGGATGAATATACGGGATGGGAATTATACGGCCATCGCGCGATTCGCCAGGGCGACTGGAAAATCGTCTGGGACCCCACCGAACGTGACAAAGCCCGGTGGTATTTGTTCAACCTGGCGGCGGATCCCGGGGAAAGCAACGATCTCTCTGAGCGCGATCCGGACAAACTGGCGGAGATGATCAAACTCTGGGACGATTACGCAAAAACGAACGGGGTTATTTATTAAGGCAGCTCTGAATTGATCAGAGATTCCCTGAAGCCGGAATATATTTCCGGTATATCGGGTATTCATGGTATCAATTTTGAATATCCGGCACTGATTTTCTATAATTAACACTATCTCATAGTTCTAACGGAGGAAGGATGATGGTTACTCATACAGTTTCTGATCAGTGGCCAGCAGGCAAGCTTAGCAAGCTGTATTTTCCCATACTCGCCCTGTTTCTGCTCCAACCTGTTCATGCCGCACCAGGAGACGACAAGGATACGGAACTGCACAAGGAAATTACCGGCATAATCGATGAAACGATAATTATCGAGGGCCGTTCACTACTGTCTCTGGATCAACTGATCATCCAGGCGGAAAACCGGATCATTGAAATCCACAATACACTGAACGATGACGACAAGTATGATTTCGTCTGCCGGTGGGAAGCGCCAACGGGCTCACTGATTAAAAGACGTGATTGCATGCCGAAATTTTTTGACCTGGCGACGATGCCATATGCACAAACATTTCAACAACAAAGAGCTGAGGATCTCTACTCTAATCCCACACTCCCGCCCGAGTTTTTAATATCCATGCACGAAGAAAAATTACGTGACAAAATGACTGCATTAATAAAGGAACACCCGGAACTGCTGGAAGCTATCATCCAGTTCAACCAATTAAATGGCGTAATATTGAAGGAAAAGAAACGTAGAAACGAAGAACTGCCTGAGACTTTGATAAAAACCAGTAACTGAACCTTATGCTTTTTCACCTGGCATCTGTATTTCTGTTACACCTCCGCCACTAACGCCGCTGGGTAGCGTGACTGCAGACGAATTTCGTCTGTAATTATGCTATGCTTGGCCCTCAACTTTATACATAGCACAGGGTCTGTCCGGTATCAATTAAAGTCCCAGACCGACGGTTATCCTGAAATTTCTATAACGCGATTACCCTTCAAGCGCTGGAGAATTTTTAATGGCTAGAATCATTGGCGGCATCGCCACCTCACACACGCCGACCATCGGATTTGCGTATGACACCAACAAGCAGAACGATCCGGTCTGGGCGCCTATCTTCAAGGCCTATCAGCCGGCCAAGGACTGGTTGGAAAAAAACAAACCGGATGTCATGGTTTATATCTATAACGATCATGTCACTTCCTTCTTCTTTGATCATTACTCAGCTTTTTGCCTGGGCATCGGTGAGAAATATGAAGTGGCTGATGAAGGTGGAGGTCCCAGGGATTTACCGCCCATCAAGGGACACTCAGCACTGGCCAGGCATATAGGTTTCTGCCTGGTCGCTGTGGAATTCGATATGTCTTTCTTCCAGGAAAAGTCCATGGATCATGGCTTTTTCTCACCCATGTCAGTACTGACGTCACCAAACAAGACGGATTGGCCAATACCGGTTGTCCCCTTGCAAGTAGGCGTATTGCAGTTTCCGATTCCTTCCGCGGCACGCTGTTATAAACTGGGCCATGCGCTGCGCAGGGCCATTGAGTCCTATCCTGAAGACCTGAAGATAGTCGTTGTGGCCACGGGCGGACTGTCCCACCAGGTGCATGGCGAAAGATGCGGTTTTAATAATGAGGCATGGGATGCGCAATTCCTGGACATGTTTGAAAAGGACCCGGAAAAACTGACTCAGATCACTCATGCTGAATATGCCACCCTGGGTGGATTGGAAGGCGCAGAAGTGATCATGTGGTTGATCATGCGCGGCGCTCTGTCACCGAATGTTAAAAAGATCCATCAGGATTACTATCTACCATCGATGACGGGTATCGCCATAGGCGTTTACGAAAACCAGGCCATCGAACCACCCGTCGACACGACCAGACAATATTTACAACTGGTCGGGCACCAACTCGCCGGCGTTGAAAAACTGGAAGGCACCTATCCTTTCACACTGGAAAGGAGTGTTAAAGGGTACAGGCTGAACAAGTTTTTGCATGAACTCATCGTACCGGCACATCGGGAGAGATTCCTGAATGATCGGGAAGCCCTGTTTGCTGAATGGGAACTGCCAGAAAATGAACGTGATATGCTGCGACGCCTGGACTGGCAGGCGTTGATTCGTTATGGCGTGATTTTCTTCATGCTGGAAAAGATGGGCGCCGTCGTCGGCGTTTCCAATCTGCATATCTATGCCGCCATGCGCGGCCAGACGCTGGAAGAATTCCAGAAAACCCGGAAGACCAAGGCGCTCTACTCGGTTGCCGGTAAAGAAGGTACGAAAGACCTGGATTGGGACAAGAAACCCGCAAGGGTGTGATCGGACACAGCTTGTAGGTCGGGTTGAGCAGAGCGAAACCCGACTCATAACCTGATTGCGGTGGGTTTCATTTCATTCAACCCACCCTACAACTCGGTTGCAGGTAAAGAAGGCACGAAAGACCTGGATTGGGACAAGAAACCCGCAAGAGTGTGATCGGACACAGCTTGTAGGTCGGGTTGAGCAGAGCGAAACCCGACTCATAACCTGATTG
>JACVQI010000126.1 GCA_015661095.1 Gammaproteobacteria bacterium | reverse complement strand
CGTGGTTCACTGGTCAGAGAAAGTCTGAAACTGCAGACTATAAAGCTGCCGGATCAGGCTGCACGTCTGGCCTGGTTGGCGGAGCATATCCCCGATCTACCTGGCACAGGTATCATTTATGCATTAACTGTACGTGATGTAGAACAAATAGCAAATTGGCTAATTGATAATAGGATTAATGCAAAACCATATTACAGTGGAGTAGAACATTCTGATTTTGAGGACTCGAACAAGTATCGATTACATCTTGAAGAGCTATTGCTGAAAAATGAGATAAAGGTATTGGTTGCTACTACAGCACTTGGCATGGGGTATGACAAACCAGATCTGGGGTTTGTAATTCATTACCAGGCACCGGGTTCGGTTGTTGGATATTATCAACAAGTAGGTCGTGCGGGTCGCGCAGTCGTTGAAGCGTACGGAATATTGTTATCCGGACGTGAAGACGAGGAAATTAATGAATACTTTCGTAAAACTGCATTCCCTCCTGAACAGGATGTGATTGAGATATTAAATGTTTTGGGACAGCAAGATGGTTATTCAATTTATTCTATCGAACCACATCTGAATTTGAGAAAGGGTCAAATTGAGAAAGTATTAAAATACCTCAGTGTTGAAAACCCCGCGCCAGTCATCAAGGTTGGATCTCAGTGGCGTAGAACAGCAGTTGAATATCAAATGGATCATGAGCGTATTGCTCATTTAACCCACCAACGGGAAGAAGAATGGCGGCAGGTTCAGGACTACATCAATACAAAAGAATGTCTGATGCAGTATTTACGTTCCGCGCTGGATGATCCCAATGCCGAACCCTGTGGACACTGTGCCAATTGCCTCGGTAATCCGTTGATTTCCCCGGATTTCAGTCATGAAAAAGGTGTACAAGCAACCCATTTCCTGCAACATGCAGAATTTCCATTAAAGCTAAAAATACAAACAGTTAGGGGTGCATTTCCACGATACGAATTCCCTACCAACATACCTGTTGAGCAGCGTGCTGAAGAGGGTAGAATTCTATCACGATGGGGTGATGCCGGGTGGGGCCAAATCGTGGCAGATGACAAACACACGGGTCATTTTCGTGATGATTTAGCGAATGCCGCAGCCGATATGATAACTGAAAGATGGCGGCCGGAACCCATGCCGCAGTGGGTTACTTCCGTTCCATCCAGAAGGGATCCCGGCCTGGTTCCTGATTTTGCCCGGCGATTGGCGGAGAGACTCGGATTACCTTTTATGACTGTTATTGAAAAAACAGCGGATAACCAATCGCAAAAAGCACAGCAAAACCGTTATCATCAATGCCGGAATCTTGATGGTGTATTTCGTGTTGCAGATAAAATTCCCGACACACCGGTTTTATTGGTTGATGATATTGTTGATTCAGGCTGGACGCTGACTGTAATAGCAGCGTTATTACGCCGGGCCGGAAGCGGTGCTGTTTTTCCAGTGGCATTAGCTTCAAGCACTGGGGGAGATTAAATGTCATTCTCAGTACACACTCAGGCCATATTGTTATTGACAGCTCATTTCTCTAAACCTGTTAATGATGCTCCGAAGCCTTTAACCACAAAAGAATGGGCCAGATTCGCACAGTGGTTAAAAGATCATGATATCAACCCGGAAAAATTGATGAACGGCCATCTCACAACAGCATTGGATGGCTGGACGGATAAATTCATAACAGCTGAACGTATCGAGAAATTAATGAATCGTGGCTCGGCGCTTGCACTGGCTGTAGAAAAATGGACACGAGCCGGATTATGGGTAGTGACCAGATCTGATAATAATTATCCGGCCAGATTAAAACAGCTACTCAAAACTGATTGCCCGGCGGTTTTATTCGGTTGTGGTAATCCTGCATTGCTAAGCAATGGCGGGGTTGCGATTGTCGGCGCTCGTAATGCTGGTAATGGTGATCTTGAATTCAGTAGTAACCTCGGTAAAACAGCGGCAGTTCAGGGTTATACGGTTGTTTCGGGTGGCGCCAGAGGCGTGGATGAAGCAGCTATGCTGGGAGCATTGGAAAATGAAGGCACTGTTATCGGCGTATTGGCAGATAGTTTGCTGAAAACCGCAACTTCCGGTAAATACAGAAAATATCTGCAAAACCAGAACCTGGTATTGGTATCGCCCTATTATCCAGAAGCTGGTTTTAATGCAGGTAATGCCATGTCGCGCAACAAGTATATCTATTGTCTATCGGAAGCCGCGGTGGTTGTTCAATCCGGCACTGAAGGCGGCACCTGGAATGGCGCAATCGAAAATCTTAAAAACCAGTGGGTGCCTTTATGGGTCAAGGAAAAGAAGGATCCAAAAAGTGGTAATTCATTATTGGTCCAGAAGGGCGCTTTTTCATTGGCAGATGATATATCCAGGCTGGATATCAATAACTTAATGAAAGAGCGTGAGTTAATAAATAAAACATCTACCATGGACTTATTCAAGAAATCTGCCGTCAGAGAAGAGCCTGCCGGGAAATATGGTGGTAATACATTCGATGAAATGGATTTCTAACAATTCTTTCTGATTAAGCTAACCCGAATGTTTGATTAATTAGCGGATGACGAATCTATTGCGTTTAAGCCGCTAATTTCTAAGTTTTCAAGCAACCTGGTAAGCAATAACATGATCTGATTCATCCCGGCTTTGAGATGGCCTTCGATGATAGCCATGGTGATCTCCTCCGTGCTCTTCCCCGCTGCCCAGTTCACCACTAGACAGATACTCGCATAGTCCAGACCCAGTTCCCGGGCCAATCCGGCCTCCGGCATACCGGTCATGCCGACGATGTCGCAGCTATCGCGTTGCATGCGGTCGATCTCGGCCGCGGTCTCCAGGCGTGGACCCTGGGTCGCGCCGTAGGTGCCGCGGTTGACGGTGTCGATCCGCGCTGCGGCTGCAGCGGCGATGATTTTTTGCCGCAGCAGCGCGCTGTAGGGATGGGTGAAGTCAACATGGGTAACAGTTTTCAGATCATCTTCGAAAAAAGTATGCTGCCGCGACCAGGTGTAATCGATGATCTGGTCCGGGATGACGATCCGTTCCGGGGCCATGGCGGCCGTGATGCCACCCACGGCATTGACGGCGATGATATGCTCGACGCCATTGCTCTTCAGTGCCCACAGATTGGCGCGGTAATTCACCTGGTGCGGCGGGATGACATGCGGGTTGCCATGGCGGGCCAGAAACACAATCGGCCGGCCGGCAAAGTTGCCGAACACGAGTTTCGCCGAGGGTTCACCGTAGGGTGTATGACAGGCTTTGCTGTCGTCTATCGTTACCCCGGCCAGTGCCGACAGACCGGTGCCGCCGATAATCGCCAGTTTATTCATGAACGGCGTAAATCCCGTCACAGTTGCGCCAATATTCTTTGTAATCCATGCCATAACCGAACACATACCGGTCCGGAATGGTGAGACCCGTGAAGTCAGCCCGGGGGAATTGTTTCGGTTTCCGCAATTGCTTGTCAACCAGCACCGCCGTATAGATGGCGCTGGCGCCGGCCTCCCGGCAGGCGTCAGTAATCGCTTTGAGGGTGATGCCCTCATCAAGGATATCATCGACGATTAACACGGTCCGGTCCCTGATTCTGGCCTGCGGCATGCGCAGCCACTCCAGCTGGCCGCCGCTGGTGGTGCCGCGATAGCGGGTGGCGTGTATATATTCCAGTTGCAGCGGGAACTTCAGCCGTGTTAACAGTTTGCCGGTAATGACCACGGCGCCCAGCATCGGGCACAACAGCAGCGGGTTTTTATCATGTAATTTCCCGGAGATGTCTTTGGCCATGTTATCGAGCGCGGCTTCCACTTCCGCATGCGTGTGTAACAGGTCGGCATTGGCGAGCACCTGTTCGGCTTCCTGTTTGAGTTGTTCTGGATTCACGGGATAGTTTTTCTGTAAATAATTATGCCGGGGGCAGCGTTATCATTCGCCGATCCAGTCCCGGGCGCAGATGCGCAGCTTGTTCACTAAATGACTGATTGCGGCTGCCGGTGAATGCCTGAGCACGGCCCGGCGCGATCGCAATCTGACGTTGGCCGCGGTCCCCGGCTGGTGACGGTCCGTAATTATAGCCGATATCACGGCGAAAAAATTGTATTCTTCCAGTACCCGGCGCCGTGCTTCGCGCAGTGCTGGCAGGCGGCGATTATATTCCCTGTCCCGGATAATTTTTCTGATGCTGGCCACGGCGTCCTCTGCCCGATAGATATCGATGGGCACGAAACTTTCCTCGGGGAAGTAATCCGTGGCATTCGGACAGCCGGCATAGAAGGGCAGGGCCAGGCCGAGAAAGCAATCCGACAGTTTCTCCGTCCAGTGATGTCGTGCGAAGTGGTTTTCGATGGCCAGATGGTGATAGTAAGCATCGATGGCTTCGGCCTTGTCGGCCATGGGTTTGATGCCGCGTCCGAAAATTTCGAGTTCCGGATACACGCCTTTGAGCGTGCGGATGAATTCATCCCGGTGATGATGAACCCGGGTTTTATGTTGCTTGGTGGCGGCTACGGTGGCGAGCGGTTGGGATTTGACCGGGTTGGCGGCATGCATCTCCTGCCAGGTTCTGGGCCGCGGTTCATCCTTGCCGTAATACCAGCGCATGGCCGGTTGCGAGTAGATCCGCTGCCGGTGCGGCAGCTCCAGTTCCGTCTGGCTGGTGAGAACGTGGCCGAACTGACTGGTGAATGCCGGGCCGTAGACCTTTACCGTCGCCGGTTCATAGGTCACCAGCAGGGTATTGTCCCGAGGACAGGCGAGCAGTTCTTCGTTCAGGGAAAAACGTTCCGCTGCGCGCGGTGGCAGATCGTTATAGACCACCAGCCAGTCATACTGCCGTTGCGCCGGATCGAACACGAACCGGCACTCGCCCCATTCCGGTTCCGGGCCGGGAAAATAGCGCAGCCATTCGATCTCCGGCAATCTGGACAGGACCTTGACTCTGAGTCTGGTCACAAACTTATGAATCAGATTGCTGCCCGCGCAGCTTGTTCAGGATCTTGAGCAGCTTGCGTGCGGCGTGGCTAAGGACGGGAAATTTCAACAACCACCCGGATTGCGGTTGCCAGGAAGCGTTGTAGTGTTGATCGAATTCCGCCAGCGCGGCTTCCAAATCGCCTTCCGCCTGAATCAGCTCCCAGAACTGGCGAAAATCCTGTCGGGCGTTGGCCAGGGAAAAAACCATTTTCCGGGGTTTGTCCCGTAAAAATAATTCGATATTGCTGGCAACCGTGTCGCAGTAATCGAGCGCGACGTTCAGGGCCGTACTGTTGCGTGGCAGGCCGATCAGGATGGTCTTCCGGTAGGCGCGGATGATCCCGCCTGAGTAACGCCGGACAAAACTGGCCGCGGTATCGTGGGAGTTGCGTTGCAGGTGTATATATACCGCCGCCTGACCATAGGCCCGATCCAGCCGACCCAGAAACCAGGACAGCCGGTTGTCGGCTTCGATATGATTGGGCGGGTAGGTGAAGTGTGCAGCACCCAGCAACCCGCTCCTCGATTCGTGAGCGCAGGTGTAATTGGTGATATGGCGGCAGGCCCTGCTAAAGGTCAGCGAGCCGCTGCGGCCGGCATTCAGGATGAAAACGTTCACAGGCTGATCATATCAAGTTCGCCGCTTCCTTCCCCCACTTCCTTATGAGGCTGTCGCAAAAGCTAGAAAACTCCCTCTCCCCTCGGGAGACGATTGCAAGGATGCAGTCGGTCGAAAATGTCGGGAACTGATTTTCCATGGCGGGGGTGAGGGCTTGCAAGGTCAAACTGTAATTTATATCATTCGACGGCTTACGCTGTTCCCTCATCCTAACCTTTTGTGGACGGACTTCCTTGTC
>JACVQI010000016.1 GCA_015661095.1 Gammaproteobacteria bacterium | reverse complement strand
GAAGATAAATCCGGCCGTGAAGTCGATCTTCGATTTTAAATTTGCGGATTTTGAGCTGGTTGGTTACGAATCCCACCCGTCTATCAAGGCGCCGATCGCAGTCTAAGTAGTGTTGTCTGGATAACGACAATTATTTCTGAAACTAATCGTTGCGTGGGTATAGCGCTTAGTGGTCGATCTTCTGTTGCTGTGACGGTACGCTGAAATAGGTTTCATCTTCAAGCCGCATGGCGGTGAGGGCATTGCCCCACACGCAACCGGTGTCCAGGGCATGGACCCGGGCCGATTTAAAATCCTGTTTTTCCCCGAAGCGCACGGTGGCCCAGTGGCCGAAGATTATCTCATCATCGACGCTAAGGCGGCTTTTGATCTGATACCAGGGCAGCAATGGAGCCTTTTGCCGGCCAGGCGGACCTTTTTCCTGCATGCTGATACGGCCGGCAATATCACAATAGCGCAGACGGGTTAAACAGTTGGTGATCAAACGTAACCGGTCCCAACCGCGCAGATCCTCGGACCAGATATCCGGCGTATTCCCATACATATGCGCGAAAAATTCTGTTGCCTGATCAGCGCGCAGGATCGCTTCGACTTCCGCTGCCAGTATTTCCGCCTGCGCTATGCTCCATTGCGGCGGCAACCCGGCGTGGATCAGGGTATAGGCCGGATCCCGGCTGCGGTGCAGCAATGGTTGTCGTTGTAACCAGGATAACAATTCGTCCCGGTCCGGCGCATGCAGAACCGGCTCCACGGTATCCTTTTTTTGCAGGCTGGCCTTGCCGGCATGGATGGCGAGCAGATGCAGGTCGTGATTACCCAGCACCATCACGGGATGCATTGATTTCACCAGCCGTAGGGTTGCGAGTGAATCCGGTCCACGGTTCACCAGATCGCCGGTAAACCAGAGTTGATCCTTATGCTCGTCGAAGTTGATGGTATCGAGGAGATCGACCAGTTCCCGGTAGCAGCCCTGGACGTCGCCAATCGCATAGGTCGCCATGCAGTGGTTTAATGCAAGGCTCTGGGCATGGTCAGGCTGAACAGGGGAATAATCGCTTCGAATTCGACACCATCATCAGCCAGCATGTCATAGTTTCCATGCATGCAACCGATAGGGGTTTCCAGTATCGCGCCGCTGGTATATTGATAGACCTCACCCGGCAGCAGATGGGGTTGTTGACCCACCACGCCGTCGCCGTGTACTTCCTGAACCTTGTTATTGGCATCAGTAATGATCCAGTGCCGCCGTAACAATCGGGCGGGGGCCGTGCCGATATTGGCAATTGTTATGGTATAGGCGAACACATAACGACATTGTTCCGGCAACGACTGTTCAGGAATGTAATTCGTTTCAATGGTGATTTTGATGTCATAAGCGGTTCTTTTGGACATGGATAAATTTGACATGATTGTGAGCCAAGACGCAAGTTTTAACTTTCCGCGATTTGCGGGATTACTGCACTGCGGAGTCCGACCGTTCCAGGCGACGAAACGATATCGCTTCAATAAGGTGTTGCGATTGTATGGCTTTACTATCATCCAGATCGGCAATGGTCCGGGTGACTTTCATGATTCTGTGCATGGCCCGTGCTGACAAGCCCAGTTGCCGGATTGCCCGTTCCAGGATTGTCACCTGTTGTGCGTCCAGCCTGCAGTGTTGTTCAATCTCTTTGTTCGTCAATTTGCTGTTGGCTTTGCCGTGCCGTTGTAACTGACGCTGATAAGCCACGGTAACGCGCTGCTGCACGGTGTGGCTGCTCTCTTCGGCCGGATGGTCATGGCTATGTAATACCTCCGTCGGCATATTCGGCACCTCGATGTGCATGTCGATGCGATCCAGCAGTGGTCCGGACAGTTTGCCGCGATAGCGCCGGATTTGTTCATGGCTGCAATGACAGCGGTTACTGCTGTCGCCAAAATAACCGCAGGGGCAGGGATTCATGGCGGCGATGAGCTGGAAATCGGCCGGGAATTCGGCTTGATGTGCCGCCCGCGAGATAACGATTTTACCGGATTCGAGCGGTTCTCTGAGAACTTCCAGGACCCTGCGGTCAAATTCCGGCAATTCATCCAGGAACAACACGCCGTGATGGGCCAGGGAAATCTCACCCGGGGCGGGATGACTGCCGCCGCCGACCAGCGCTATGGCAGAGGCGGTATGATGTGGAGCCCTGATCGGCCGACGCTTCCAGATCTGTGGCGCGAAACCGTGCTTGCTGATGGACATGATCGCAGCCGACTCCATGGCCTGGTCTTCGGTCATGGGCGGCAGTATCCCGGGCAGTCGCTCCGCCAGCATGGTCTTGCCGGAACCCGGCGGACCGATCATCAAAAGATTATGACTGCCGGCGGCGGCGATTTCCAGGGCTCGCTTGGCGTGGTATTGCGCTTTGATTTCGGCCAGATCCACTGTCGATTGTATTTGCGCCGCGAGGCCGGGCGCCGGCACATGAGGCGTCAGCAGTTGATAACTGTTTAAATGGGCAAATACGTCGGCGAGGTGTTTCGCTGGCAGAACATCGAGTCCGTTTATCAATGCCGCTTCATCGGCGTTCTGCTGCGGCAGGATCAGGCTCCGCCCAGCCTGTTTCGCGGAGCGGGCGATGGACAGTATGCCTCGCACCGGCCGTAGCTCGCCGGTCAAGGCCAGCTCCCCGATCATTTCGTAGTGATCGAGATTGGTCGGCGAGATCTGGCCGGAGGCAGCCAGGATGCCGATGGCGATAGCCAGATCGAAGCGGCCGCTGTCCTTGGGAAGGTCTGCCGGCGCCAGATTGATGGTGATGCGCCGTAAGGGATATTCGAATTGAGAGTTGAGGATGGCGCTGCGAACACGGTCCTTGCTTTCCTTCACGGCGGTTTCCGGCATCCCGACGATGGACAGGCCCGGCAGGCCCCGGGACAGGTGGACCTCTACCGCTACCTGGGGCGAATTGACGCCGTATAAGGCGCGGCTGTGGATGATGGCGACGTCCATGTGTTAATCCGGTAATGATCCCTGAAACTGTATCGATTATTTATGGATAAATTTTAATTGAACCAATGGCAGTTGTAATTAATATGATGGGAATCTAGTGGCTGCTATTTCCGGTTTTATTCGAAGCCGCCAGTTTTTTTTCCAGCTCACTGACTTTTGCTTCCAGATTCTGCAATAACTCCCGTGTTTTGGAGAGTAGAGCGGTTTGCACATCGAATTCCTCCCGCGTCACCAGATCCATGCGCGCGAAGGTTGCATTTAAGGCAGCCTTCAGATTTTTTTCCAATTCTTTTTTATAGGCACGGAAATCCTCGGGCAGAAGTTTGGAAAACTCCTGCAGGAACTCCTCCATTTTTTCTTGTATCTGCATGTCAATGTATACAAATTTAAGAATCAGTTAACTGCTGCAAAAGTATGCAGGTAAGTGATTAAAATTGTAAGTCCTGGGTTGTCGCACCTGAAGCACTAATCGCGTGCTTAACGAAAATTATTGCACGTATTTGGTGCAAATCCTGTATCAACCCACTCCGATTATATCGGACTTATCACTTAAAGGTACATATAACCAATTGTAATCAATAATAAATTAACTCATGGCACAGATGGTGCTATGTGGGAGTAGCTTTGATCTTCTAAATAACCATCAAGAGGGGAAGTACCATGAAGAAACTATTTTTATCAACCATTGCAAGCGCGCTTACTTTGATCTCGACCGCGAGTCTGGCTGAGGACGCCCTGAATGGATTTACATTCAGCGGTAATGTCGCCCTGACCAATGATTACAAGTTCTACGGATTCAGTCAGTCGAATGAGGGATTTGCTGTGCAGGGTGGGTTCAATATCAACCATGAGTCGGGCTTTTACCTGGGGGTCTGGGCCTCCAGTATCGATTTCGCCCTGGATGCCGCACACCATCTTAATGCAACGCCCGGTACCTTCGAAGATCCGGCTACCATCGAACTGGATGTCCTGGGCGGTTATGCCGGGTCATTCAGCAATGGTATTTCTTATGACATTGGCGGAGTTCGTTACGGCTATCCGAATGAAAACAACATGATCGCAATAGGCGGTGAATTGGAATACTGGGAAGGCTATGCCAATTTTGGTTATAGTTTTGGCGGAACTTACGCTCCCACGGTGTCTGCCGGTATAAACGTCTCGCCGGACTGGTTCGGAGAAACCGGTACCAGTATCTATCCCCATGGCAGTCTTGCCATTACCTTGCCGCAAGAATTCGGTTTGTACACAAAACTGGGTTATCTCGATGTGAGTGATATCGATTACAACTACTTCCATTATCAGATCGGTGTGACGAAGAGTTTCGCCGGGCTGGCTTTTGATCTCGCCTGGGCCGACGCTGCAGACGATTGCGATGGCGGCACCGGCGATTTCTGCCAGGGATTTATCTTCGCGGTATCCAAGAAGTTTTAATTTACGGGACTCGGCTGAGCGAATATTCGGACCAATATTTTCAAGCCGGTGTTAACCAAATACTCAAACACCAACGGTCCTGACTGGAGCGGTTTCATGACCAGACAGGGCCTGCGGTGAATCTGGAGGATATGCAAATGAAGTTGATATTAGCGATCATCAAACCGTTCAAACTGGATGATGTTCGGGAGGCACTGTCAGGTATAGGTGTGCAAGGCATGACAGTGACTGAAATTAAAGGCTTTGGCCGGCAAAAAGGCCATACCGAATTGTACCGGGGCGCTGAATACGTCGTGGATTTTCTGCCGAAGATCAAGATCGAAGTCGCAGTCGCTGATGAAAAGTGCGATGAAGTCATCCATACCATCAGCAAGACCGCCAATACCGGCAAGATCGGCGATGGCAAGATTTTCGTGCTCGAACTCAATGAAGTAGTTCGCATCCGAACGGGGGAGAAAGGCAATGAAGCGATTTAACAGACTATCTGAATTGAGGTATCCAAAGATGTTGCATTTAATAAACTGTCATTGGAAATCCTGTGTGGCATCAGTACTGGTTGTCACAGCGCTGTTATCGGTGCCGTTGACATCCATGGCCCAGGAACAACCTCCTGCTGTGGATCAGGCGACGGTGTCTGCAACTGCAGCAGAAGCTGCACCAGCGCCGGCCCCGACGGTCGACAAGGGTGACGTATCCTGGATGCTGATTTGCACGGCCATCGTCCTGATGATGAGCGTTCCCGCACTCGCCCTGTTCTACGGTGGCATGGTGCGATCCAAGAACATGTTGTCCATGTTGATGCAGGTGTTCGTGACCTTTTCATTGATAGTTGTGCTCTGGTGTGTCTACGGTTACAGCCTGGCCTTCACCGAAGGCAACGCTTTTATCGGCAGTTTGACCACACGTCTGTTTCTGGACGGGACGTTCGACGCCGCGACCGGTGTTTTTTCGATGGCCGCCACCTTCAGCAAGGGTGTGTATCTGCCCGAACTCGTGTTCGTGGCATTCCAGGCGACCTTTGCCGCGATCACCTGCTGCCTGATACTGGGTTCCGTCGCCGAGCGTATGAAGTTTTCCGCGGTTCTCATATTTATGGTGCTGTGGTTTACTTTCGCCTATACCCCCATCGCACACATGGTGTGGTTCTGGATGGGACCGGATGCCTACAGCGATGCGTCAGTGGCGGCGGACATGACCTCGAAGGCCGGGCTTATGTGGCAGTGGGGCGCGCTGGACTTTGCCGGCGGAACCGTTGTGCACATCAACGCCGGTATTGCCGGCCTGGTCGGCGCCTATCTGGTGGGCAAGCGCGTCGGTTACGGCAAGGAAGCGATGGCGCCGCACAACCTGCCGATGACGATGATCGGCGCCTGCCTGCTGTGGACCGGCTGGTTCGGTTTCAACGCCGGTTCCGCTCTCGAGGCCGGAAATTTCGCGGCGTTGGCGTTCATGAACACCTTTCTGGCTACCGCCTGCGCGGTTCTGTCCTGGATGTTCGGTGAATGGCTGATCAAGGGCAAGCCCTCGATGCTCGGTGCGGCGTCCGGCGCTGTCGCCGGTCTGGTCGCGATCACACCGGCGGCGGGTAACGTCGGCATTCCGGGCGCATTCGCGATCGGGATTATTGCCGGCCTGATCTGCCTCTGGGGCGTGAACGGCCTCAAAAAACTCCTCAAAGCCGACGATTCCCTCGATGTGTTCGGCGTGCATGCAGTCGGTGGCATCACGGGCGCGTTACTGACTGGCGTATTCAATGATCCCAGTCTCGGCGGTCCTGGCCTGGTGACAGATTGGGTCACCGTCGCCATGGGTTATCCCGGAATTGGCACGCAATTGTTGATCCAGGGTAAGGCCGTGCTGGTTACACTTATCTGGTCGGGAACCGTCGCATTCATCTCCTACAAGATTGCGGATTTCCTGGTTGGGTTGCGACTGCCCGAGGATGAGGAGCGCGAAGGTCTGGATACCAATGAACACGGCGAAAGAAGTTATAATTTGTAAATAACAAATATTTTTGGACTTGCAACGGGCGCTACGGCGTCCGTTGTTTTTTTGCATGACCGGATCTCAAACGAAGGCGTACAATCTGAACGTAGCTATGTTGTTATCCATTTAATCAGTGCATTAAATTTGTGCATGCAGTAATTATACGCACTGAGATGGTGCATAAAAATGTTGTAATGGATAAGAAAATTTATAACGACTTAATTTCAAACCGTTGTATTTAATAGATTAAAAATTTTGTGGCATATAATCTGCTGAAAAAATTTCTAAATAACTAAATAAGTACAATAATGGTTCAGCTCAAGAACCATAATGGTTCGGGCACAAAAGTGAATACCCTACCATCAAGATTTTAGAGGAGGAGTTAAAGTTGAAGCTCATAACTGCAATTATCAAACCTTTCAAGCTCGATGATGTCCGCGATGCCCTGTCTGAGGTTAACATCCAGGGTCTCACCGTCACAGAAGTCAGAGGTTTTGGCCGACAGAAAGGGCACACCGAGCTATATCGTGGCGCTGAGTATGTTGTGGATTTCCTGCCCAAGGTGAAGCTGGAAATCGCTATCGATGACAGCCAGGTCGAAACGGCCATTGAAGCCATCACCAAGGCAGCTAACACCGGCAAGATCGGTGATGGCAAGATTTTTATTTATTCTCTGGAGCAAGTGGTGCGTATCCGGACCGGCGAAACCGGTGCCGATGCCTTATAAAAATAAATGAACTTGGGGGACAGCTTTAATGAAACACCTGAGCATTCACAAAAAATCAATTGGAGTAATACTGGGAATATTTCTTGCTCCGCAATCACTGCTGGCGCAGACGGCTGAACTGAATGGTGCCAACACCGCCTGGATATTAACCTCCACGGCATTGGTCTTGTTCATGACCTTGCCTGGTCTGGCGCTGTTTTACGCTGGCTTAGTACGTACTAAGAATGTCCTGTCAGTATTGATGCAGTGCTTTGCCATAGCCTGTCTGATGTCCATTGCCTGGATGGTTTTCGCGTACGCCCTGGCATTCGGCGATGGCGGTGCTCTGCAAAGATTTGTGGGTTTTAGCAAGTTTTTTATGAGCGGTATCAGAGTGGATTCAATGGTTGGGGATATACCGGAAACCGTGTTTTTCATGTTTCAGATGACTTTTGCCATCATCACCCCGGCATTAATTGTCGGCGGTTTCGCTGAACGCATGAAATTTTCGGCGGTACTCTGGTTCAGCATCCTCTGGTTAGCCCTGGTCTATGCGCCGGTTTGTCACTGGGTCTGGGGTGGCGGCTGGCTCGCTGAAATGGGCTTTAAGGATTTTGCCGGTGGCGCGGTGGTACATATCAACGCCGGAATCGCAGCTATCCTGGCCGCGGTCATTATCGGTAAACGCAAGGGTTTCCCGGAAACCTCGATGACGCCGCATAATATGACCTTGACTGTAATCGGGGCCGCCATGCTCTGGGTCGGCTGGTTCGGTTTCAATGCCGGCAGTGCATTGGCCGCCAATGGCAGTGCCGGTATGGCTATGACGGTGACGCATCTATCCGCGGCTGCCGGGTCACTAGCCTGGATGGCACTTGAATGGATTAAATACGGTAAACCCAGTGTCCTTGGTATCGTTACCGGGATGGTTGCCGGTCTTGCGACCATCACGCCGGCGGCAGGTTTTGTTGGTCCGGTTGGCTCCCTGGTTATCGGTATATCAGCTGGAATCGTGTGTTATTTTGCCACCCAGTATGTCAAGCGCACCCTGAAAATCGATGATTCTCTGGACGTATTCACCGTCCACGGCGCTGGCGGTATACTGGGATTATTAATGACAGCGATATTTGCTGCAGAATCCATGGGTGGTCTGGGTTTGAACGTCTCAATTGGTGCACAATTCGTGACGCAATTGATCGGCGTCGTTGTCACTATTGTCTGGTGTGGTGTGATCAGTTACATCCTGTTGAAAGCGCTGGATGCTATCATCGGATTACGGGTGAGTGCGGAGGAAGAAACTGAAGGTCTGGATCTCGTGCTGCATGACGAGCGTGGCTACAATTTCTGAAAGCAGATGATTTTCAGCTAAAAACGGGCGCTATGGTACCCGTTTCTGATCCGTCTGACAGAGATACCCTGCCATAGATCATCAACCTATGGGTAGATGGGTGAAAAACATGTTCCAATCATGATTAAGTCAGAATAAAATTATTATTTTGATTGATGCATTTCGAATTACCCGGATCTAGAGGAAAAACATGGCTGCAAACCTGGTAGATAAAACATTATTAAAAACCTTTGTGCCACCCAGCGCGCTGAATGCGGAAAATTTCCAGGAACTGGCCAGCAAAACCGAGGTTGAGGAGTTAGGAGCAGGAAAGGCCATATTCAAACAGGGCGATATTGATCGGAAAACCGTTTATCTACTCGAAGGTGAAGTGGAACTCATCACCGCGACCGGTGAAAAAAACCTGGTGCAGGCGGGAACTGGCGTGGCAAAGCATCCTCTGGCCAATCAACAGCCTCGTAAGCATACGGCTGTGACCAAATCGCCTTGCAAAATTACTCGTATTGACAGCGATTTACTCGATATCCTGCTGACCTGGGACCAGTTGTCAGGTATCGAGGTGGACGAGATTTCGACGGAAGCCACCGAAGAGGGGGCGGACGATGGTGACTGGATGACCCGCATCCTGCAATCCAAGGCTTTTTTACAAGTACCCCCAGCCAATATTCAGGCAATATTCATGCGCATGGAGGAACTTCCGGTCAAGACCGGCGAAACCATTATCAAGCAAGGCGATGACGGCGATTATTACTACATAATCAAAAACGGAAAATGCAAGGTCACCCGAACCTCCAAGACCGGTTCGGAGTTGACCCTGGCCACCCTCGGCGATGGTGACGCCTTCGGTGAGGAGGCTTTATTAACCGATGCCAAACGCAATGCTAATATCGTCATGACGACCAATGGTGTGCTGATGCGCCTGTCGAAAGCGGATTTCAATCAATTGCTGAAAGAACCGAACCTGAAATGGGTGACCAGCGCGGAGGCCGAAAAATTAATAAGTCAGGGCGCAGTCTGGGTCGATGTGCGCCTGGAGAGCGAACACAAAAACAGCGGTATTCCAGGTTCAGTAAATATCCCGGTTTTCATGTTACGACTGAAGGCTGACACACTCGATCCAGCCAAGAAGTACATCCTTTATTGCGATAGTGGACGCCGTAGTTCAGCAGCCGCATTTCTGCTCAGTGAAAGAGGTCTCGAGGCCTATTGCTTGAAGGGCGGGTTGGTTGAACGGGGTGGTTAACCACATCCATTTCCGGTTGCTCCGAGGTGACTGACGATTTAAGACTGGATCTGAGCTACGACAATTATTGTGTGATAGGGAATCCCGTAACACACAGTAAATCTCCCCGCATCCATCAGGCTTTCGCTGACCAGACTAATCAGAATATCCGCTATCAGGCCTTCCTGGTGAATGTTGATGGTCTGATTCCTTTCCTGGAAACGTTTCAACAACAAGGCGGCAAAGGCTTAAACGTGACACTCCCTTTCAAGGAGGAAGCCTGTCAGGCGATGCAAGTTACCACAGCGCGGGCGAGCAGGAGCGGATCGGTGAATACTGTCTGGTTCGCAGGGGATGGCAGCCGCCTCGGCGACACGACTGATGGTCGCGGCCTGGCGCAGGATCTGTTCAACAACAAAATTAACCTGCAGAACAAACATATACTCATACTCGGCGCCGGAGGTGCAGTCAGGGGGATCTTGCCGGATCTTTTCGAATCCGGACCGGCAGAGGTAACAATTGTCAACAGGACCTATAATCGGGCTGAACAGTTGCAAAGGCATTTTTCCGAATACTCGAATTTGCATGTTCTGCCAGCGGAGGAGTTGGGAGGTAGTCGATTTGACCTTGTCATCAATGGCACGTCAGCCAGCCTGAAGGGGGAGATGCTGCCATTACCGGATAGCATCCTGGCGCCGGCTGCGGCCTGTTATGACATGGCTTATGCTGATACCGATACGGTGTTTATCCGTTGGGCAAAACAACACGGTGCTGCTATCGCAGTCGATGGCTTGGGTATGCTGGTGGAACAGGCAGCGGAAGCATTCAAAATCTGGCGCGGTGTAAGACCGAATACCGCCCCGGTTATCGCCATGTTAAGGAAAAAATAATCTTATCCAGCTCCATCTCAAGTAGACGGATTTTCAATAACACCCGGCTTTACATAAAATTTTACAGCTTGTTCAATGAGTTAAATTTATACACATCGCTCAGGATCAGGATTGTTGCGAAAGTGAAATAGGTAGAAAACCCGGTAACATAAAGCGAAAATATTGTAACTTATTGAATTACTTATATATTAATTTAATTATTCGGTGATGTGAGTGTATACATTCAATTTTAGGTTACGGTGAGCATCGTTTTTCGCGAGAAGCATCCACCAAGTTATCCACAATTTTTCCGCCTTAAATTGTGGGTATCATGTAGAAAATTCGCCAGCTTGATATAGTCAGCCACGCTAAGATTTTCCGCGCGTTGCGAATGAACGATACCAACGTCAAGCAAGACCGCCTCATCAACCAGACCTTTCAATGAGTTGCGTATGGTTTTTCGCCGCTGGTTGAAAGCTTGCTTTACAACCTGGGAAAAAATCAGCTTGTCAGATACCGGACTAGTCATCGGAATTTTCGGGGTTAAACTGACCATACTTGATTCCACTTTTGGCACTGGCGTGAATGCACCGGGTGCAATGTTGAACAATTTCCGGGCCGTACACTCGGATTGCACCATTACTGACAGTCTGCCATAGGAACGGTTATTCGGTTGGGCGCAAATACGATCCACTACTTCCTTCTGCATCATAAAGAGCATGCTGTCGATGCAATGCATGTTATTCAGCAGGTGAAACAACAAGGGCGTGGAAATATTAAAAGGCAGATTACCGACGACTTTAATTTTGTCTGTGCCCAAACCGCAAAAATCGAATTGCAGCACATCCATAATATGGATGTGCAAGGTACCAATATCACGGCATCTCTCCGCTAACTGTTGCGCCAGATCCCGGTCGATTTCGACCACATCCAGCCTGCCCATGGCTTGCAGTAAGGGTATGGTCAAAGCGCCCATACCCGGTCCTATTTCGACGATCCGGGTCGAATTATCCGCCGTAATAGTGTTGATGATGCGCTGGATGATGTTCTGGTCGTGTAAAAAATGCTGGCCGAAGCGCTTGCGGGCTTTATGGCTCATGCAGCGTAAGCCGTTTTGGATGAATGCCTGACAATCTCGATCGCAGTCTCTATGGCGGCTCGAAGACTGCCGGAATGGGCTTTACCGGTACCGGCCAGTTCCAGGGCTGTGCCATGGTCGACGGAGGTCCTGATAATGGGCAGACCGAGGGTTACATTGACGGTTTCGCCGAAACCCTGTGCTTTTAGCACCGGTAATCCCTGGTCGTGATACATCGCGACCACGACATCAATACCCTGAAGCACACCCGAAGTGAAGGCTGTATCCGCCGGAACCGGACCGGTGAGATTTATTCCTTGGGATTTCAATTTATCCAGAACTGGAGAGATTATTTCAATTTCCTCTCTACCGAGGTGCCCGGATTCTCCGGCATGGGGGTTGAGGCCACAGACGAGGATTCTGGATTTGGCAATCCCCAATTGACGGTGTAAATCCCGGTTAACTATCCGTAATGTCTGCTCCAGACGATCCTGTGTTATGGCTGCCGGGATCTGTGCCAACGGCAGGTGAGTGGTTACCAGGGCCACTCGTAGTTGCTTATTCATCAACATCATGACTGGCAGCTCAATACCGCACAAACCGGCGATGAATTCGGTATGCCCGCTGAAGGCATGACCGGCATCATTTAGCACACCTTTATTGACCGGCGTGGTAACCATTGCGTCAAATTTACCGCTTAAACACAAGCGGGTGGCGGTGGTGATGACGTTGAGCACGAAGCCGGTATTGCCGGTATCCAGGGTGCCGGCGATTACCGGCCTTGCAGTAGCGATTCGTTGAAACAGAATTTCACCTGGTTGTTGTGGTTTCACCGGTTGGGCGGGGTCATATTCGATTAATTTTACGGATCGTGACAACAGCTTGGCCCTTTGCAGCAACAGTGTCGGATCAGTCAGGCAGAGCAGTTGTGCCGGGAAGGATATATTGGCGATATCGATTAGCAAATCCGGCCCGATCCCGGCCGGTTCACCCGTGGTCAGTAGGATTCTGGGAATGTCAGCCCGCATGTATCGTCATAGTGCCGGCTAAGCCCTTACGGCCGGCCTTGCGCTCAGGAGTCCTGGTTACGGCAGGTAATGAGTAGTGCCGGATTAGTTTTAGAATTCGATGCGGTATTCGACGTACGCATCTTCCCGCATTTGTCGCAACCAGCTATCTCTTGCTTCCGCCAGTTTCCGTTTGCGAATCTCGTCCCTGGCCTTGGAGCGTCTGATGTCATCACTGCTGTCGTGTTCCCGCCGCCCCAGCACTTGCACGATGTGCCAGCCATATTGAGTTTTAAATGGTTCGCTGATTTCGTCCAGCTTCAGTGTACCCATGACTTCTTCATATTCCGGTACCAGTTCACCGGGATTGGTCCAGCCCATATCACCACCATCCACAGCACTCATATCCTGGGAATTACCCTTGGCGATTTCTCCGAAGTTATCGCCACCCTCGATACGAATTTTCAGTTGTTGCAGGCGTAAGACGGCGTCGTCATCGGTTGTCAGCTCATCTGTCTTCAGCAGGATATGCCTGGACTGGGTTTGCGTTACGATATACTTTTCGCCGGTGCGGACATCTATTAATTTTATGATGTGATAGCTACCGGGACTGCTAATTAGATCGCTGACATCCCCCTTTTCCATATCGGCAACAAATTCAGTAAACAATGAGGGGATCAGACCAGCTTTACGCCAGCCCAGATCGCCACCCGACTTGGCCTGTTCACCCTCTGAATAGGTAGTGGCAACCGCGGCGAAATCCTTGCCGGCCTTTAATTCTTCCAGCGCCTGGCTCGCTTTTTTTCTGGCCTGCGCCAGTTGTTCCTCGGTGGCGCCGTCCGGGATGGTAATCAGAATATGACCAAGCTGGTATTCCATATCTGATTCACCCATGTGTTCCTGATTGGCGAGGTAATTTTCAATTTCCCGATCCGAAACCGTGACCCGGTTATCGACTTGCCGCTGCTGCAAACGTGACACCAGGATTTCGTTACGCATATCTTCGCGAAACTTGTTGTAACTGTATTTATCCTTTTCCAGTACTTCCCGGAATTGTGCCAGTGTTAACTGGTTTTCGGCGGCGATGTTACTGATGGTCCGGTTCAGGGTTTCATCATCAACGCGGATACCGGTATGTAATGCCGTTTGAATCTGGAGTTTTTGCAGAATTAAACGATCCAGAACCTGCTTATCCAGGATCGTCCCCGGAGGCAGCGGATTTCCCTGCTCTTGCAGTTGTGCTTTCACAGTCCGGATCCGTTCATTTAATTCGCTGGACATGACGACATCGTCATTGACGACGGCGACGATACGATCGAGCTCAACGGCGGCCCCAGCCAGACGCAATGGCAGCAGCGATATCACTAAGAGATATAGGGGGATAAGACAACGTATTGATTTAAAACTAGAATTCATTTTGATAACCTGGAATGTTCTGATTCAAAAAGTCTACCGTCTTTTGGCCTACTCCAGCTAGTCCTTTTAGCTCAAATTGAAGAAAAATTCCAGTTTGGACATCGCCTTCTATATTGGAAACGAAGCGTCTACCAACCAGACGTACGCCCCAACAACAGCTATCGTATTCAATCCCCCCAAAGATATCCAGGGATTTGTGCTCCTCCAGGGCATAGATCCAGCGCCCGACGACGTTCAACTGGCCGCTGATTGGCCAGCGCATGGAAACATCGGTTTGTTCGACGTCAATGGCATCCGTGCGGATGACGCCTGCCATTGCTTGCCGGATCCGGTAAGCGACATTCAGTACCTTGCCAGTTTCCGACCGGTAACGTGCTTGCAGGTCTAGTTTTTGCCATCTGCCGGCATTGGTTTCCCATTGCCAATCCGCGAGCAACGACCACTGCTGATCAAGGTTGGCGCCGAATTCAAACACCAGGGGGGACAGGTCCGGGTCCTGGATGACCTGACCCGGCAGGGTAACCTCCTGTGCATCGAAGTAATACATCTGGCCTATGCTCAGATGTCCCCTTTCCCACCCGTCGGTATTCAGCAATCGGGAGGTGAGGGCCAGGGTTACGCGGTTGGCATCGTTAACACGATCGGCGCCGGTATAGCGATTTTCATAGAACAATGTGTCGAAGGAATCGTCATACAGACCGGTATCAAAAACCGGCAGGTCCTGCTGATCCTCTTTCGGCGTGTACAGATAATAAATCCGGGGTTCCAGGGTTTGCGTCTGGAGTTTATCAAACAGATTGATTTCGCGTTCCAGGAACAGACCACCGTCAAGACTGGCATAGGGCAGCAGGCGATCCGGGGTATCGTTAAATGGTCCCGCATCATCCAGTTGATACGCGGTATAACGTAATCCTACCTTTGGTTCGATAAACGATCCCAGGTTGCGGATCGGATAGGACACCGAAGGATTGATGTCGAAGCGCATACCGTCCATATCAGTAAGGAAGATATTCGGGGCAATGCTCAGGGGCTGTAATACCGCCGGATTCAATCCCAGCCCCGGTTCATTCCGCTTGAAATAAACAAACTCACTATCCAGTTTAAAGTTCAAGGTCTGGTTTTGCCGTGGGCCGGTGTAATTGAAGCCAAGTTGTGGCAGTCGTTTATAGGGATCCAGCGGAATTGGATAAGCAGAGTTGATATCCTGCGGATTCAATAACGGGCTGAGAGGTGGTACCAGTTCAGTCTGATCAATCGTTTGAAAATCCTGAACCCTGGCGTAAGCCAGCCAGTTGTCACCGGAATAAGAAAAATTTACAAACCGTTCCACGGCCGAGAGACTGGTGACTTCCAATGACGGACCGAAATCCTCCAGGTACCGATCATCAGAAAGGTTGTTGAACAGCACGTGCAGATTGCCGTTGTAGGGCAGGGTGTGTTCATGCTCCAGCGCCAGATAACTTCGGTCCTGATCATGATAGTTTCCGTCACTGGGCAGGAATTCACCAGTAATCCAGCCGTGACTGTTTTCAAACAGATAACGGTACTCGCCCATCAACATCAGGCCGCTGTCGGTAATGAGTCTGGGTGTAATGGTCGCATCCATATTTGGGGCGATGTTCCAGTAAAACGGGGTTTGCACCTCGAAGCCGTTTCTGCGGCTATTACCGAAAACAGGCGTCAGAAATCCGGTTTTCCTTTCATTATTAAGCGGGAAACTGATGTAAGGGGTATAGAACACCGGGATATCCTTTATCTTCAGCACGACGTTACGACCGACACCCCAATTGGTGACGTGATCGAGAGTGATTTTCTCAGCGGATAACTTCCAGCTCTCAGTGGCCGAAGCAGCCTCGCCGCTGACAGGATCACAAGTTGTATAATCAATGTTCAGGCCTTCACTGGTTTGATCGGCGATGACGTGCAGTTCCCCGGCCTGACCGTGGCCGCGGTTGGAGAGCACTCGATACCTTGCATCGCTCAAGCTTGCTGACTTCTCGGCGATATTGATCTGTGCTGATTCCCCATGCAGATAAAGATCATCATCCCAATAATCCACGGCACCTTTCAAAACGACGGTTCCGGCGGCCTGATCGTAGTCGGCGAGACCGGCCCGTGCCTGCTGGGTATCACGGGCGAATTCGGCATTGCCTTGCAGGCGGGATATACCACCCTCGATACTCTCGACTGAATCAGAAGACAGATAGACCGCGCCGGGTTGCAGCACCTCATCCAATACCGGTCTGGCGGGTAACCCCTGCGGTGCCGGGCAATTTGCCGGTGCGACTCCCACCACCTGACCGGAGAGGGAGCCACTGGTCACCAGGATGGCAATCAGAGTAGCGCAGGTAATTTGATGTCGACTCATAGCTCCATGGATTTTCGGTGCCGGGATAGATCGTACAATAAACTCAAGATTTACACCCGGGTTGTTGTTTAATTCCCGGATCTTCTTCAAGATGTCGCATCCTATCAGATGTAGCGTGATAACAGTACTGATGAGCGACCCGCAACAGCCCCTTACCGCCAGGCATAACCCGGCCATAGGCATTGTATTCATGCTGGTTGGTACCTTCTTATATACATCAACGGATGCCTTGAGCAAATGGCTGGTCGCCAGATACTCGATCGGCCAGGTATTGTTAATACGCAGTGTCACCGGGATGCTCCTGATTTTTCTGGCCGCGCTGTTACTGGGCCGGACCGAGCAACTACGGACAACCAGGCCGGCCTGGCATTTGTTGCGCAGCGCGATCAGCGCCCTGTTGCTGGTCGGATTGTTTTACGGCGTCAAGCACATTCCTCTGGCGGAATTTGTTTCAATTGTATTCGCCAGCCCGTTTTTCATTGCCCTGTTATCGCCATTGCTGCTGGGTGAAAAAGTCAACAAACATTCCTGGATCGCCATCGGCTGCGGTTTCATCGGCATCCTGTTAGTGACCCGGCCCACACTGGATCACTTTCATATCGCCCATCTGGTCGTGCTGGGTGTATCTGTGTTAGTCGCCTTGTTGGTCATCACCGCCCGGCGGCTGGCGTTGACGGAATCACCCTATGCGCTCAACTTTTATCTGTATCCGGTAACCATGATTGTCTTCTGTCAATGGGCGATGACTGACTGGATCGCGCCAACCAAAACCGACTGGTTGTTATTTCTGGCTTTGGGTTGCAGTGCCACCGCCGCCCTGGGCTGCACCATCCAGGCCATCCGTTATGCCCGTCCGGCCATGGTAGCGCCGATCGACTACATCCGCATAATCTGGGTGATCCTGATTGGCTATTTCGTCTGGGGAGAGATCCCCGAACCACTGACCTGGGTCGGTATCGTTATTATTGTGATAAGCGGTGTATATATTGTCAGTCATCGAGGCACCGTGCCGGAAGCCTGAATCCTGAATCGTATCGAGCATTGGAGAGTCACTCATTATGAAACCTGAACTGGAATTTGTCTTTGAGGCGAAGGGCAAGCTCGGCTCACCAATCCTGCTGGGCGAGACCTATGAAGGAGTGCGGCGGATCATCCCGATACTGGAAGGATCATTCACCGGACCGAACATACGCGGCACGATAATCACCGACGGCGCCGCTGACTGGCAGCATATGCGGCATGATAATGTCACGCAGGCGGAGGCAACCTATGCCTTGCGTACGCATGACGGCGTCGTCATCCAGGTACAGAACTTTGGCCTCCGGCACGGCCCGGAGGCAGTGATAAAGCGGCTGGCCGCGGGCGAGATGGTCGACCCGGGTGAATATTATTTCCGCTCCAATCCCCGCTTCAAGGCGCCGTCCGGACTTTATGACTGGCTGAACAAGAGTATCTTCGTCTGCAGCGGCGCCCGCTTCCCGGATGCCATTCAGTTATGGTTTTATCGAGTAACATGACGATACTAATTAATGCGACATCCCCAGATTTTTCATGTTTATTACTGAAAGCGTTAAGAGACTTGCCGGTAGTTGCCTATAATCTGAATGGAACAACTATAGTGAATTAGTGTGATGAGTATCAGCGACAAAATCGAATTGCTGCGGACCCGCATGCATGATGTTCCGCAATATCCCACCCAGGGCAAGGTCCTGTTCGTGGACCTGGCGGCGCGGAGCACGCAGAGCGCCTACCTGGATAAATCGGTGTTCCTGCATTTTCTCGGCGGCCGC
>JACVQI010000015.1 GCA_015661095.1 Gammaproteobacteria bacterium | reverse complement strand
TGTCCGTGATAGCCGATAAAGGCTGGTTGACCGCCGGCAATGAGGTGGTGTTACTGGCCGGTAATGTGCAATTCACGGAACAGGATGCCGCCGGCGCCATCGTCTTGCAGATTAATACGGAGAAAGCCCGGTTACTGCTCAACCAGAACTATGCAGAAACGGACGACTACGCCCGGATCCGCACCCGGCGCACCAGCATCACCGGTACCGGCATGCAGGTAAATTTTGCTGAAGGCAAGCTGAAGGTTTTGAATGATGTTCGGACAACTATCTCTGCCAATTAAATTACTGGGTATGGCGTTAATATGCGGTGCCGTACTGGTCACGCCACCGCCCGCCCTGGCGCTGGCAACCGACTCAGCCCAGGATATCGAAATCGTCGCGAACTCCAGCGAAATCGATGATCGTAAAAACGTCACGATTTTTACGGGGCAGGTCGTCGTCACGCAGGGCAGCATCCGCATCACCGGCGACAAAATGACAGTACACTATGACGAACAAAATGATATCGAAACGCTGGTGATGGAAGGCAACCCGGCCACCTATCGTCAATTACCTGACGGCAGTACCGTACAGGATGAGGCTCGGGCCAGGCGCATGGAATATCAGAAACTGAAGAATCTGATCATTTTAATCGAACAGGCCCAGGTCAAGCAGGCCAGCGGTAGTCTGAGCGGTTCGCGCATCGAATATGACACCGCCTTGAGCCGGGTTCGCGCCACCAGCGCGCCAGCCGACATGCAGGCTGAACCCAAACCCGGCGAACGGGTCAAGATCGTGATCCCGGCGCAACCGAAATAAAGCGCAGCCTATTCTCCCACCATGAGCATACTGTCCGTCCGGCATCTGACCAAAAGTTTCAAACAGCGGCAAATCGTCCGTGACGTCAGCCTGCTGATCAACAGCGGCGAAATTATCGGCCTGCTGGGTCCAAACGGGGCCGGCAAAACCACCAGTTTTTACATGATTATCGGCATCATCCCCTGTGACCAGGGTTCCATCTTTCTCAACCACAGGGAAATCAGCAACCTGCCCATGGACCAGCGGGCGCGACTTGGCCTGGGTTACCTGCCCCAGGAAGCATCGGTGTTCCGCAAATTGACCGTGGCGGAAAATATCATGGCGATCTTGCAGACCAGGGAAAACTTCAGCGCCGAATTGGCGCAGAAACACCTGGAAAGTCTGCTGCATGAATTCCATATTTCGCATTTACGGGATAATCTGGGCATGAGCCTTTCGGGCGGTGAACGACGGCGTGTAGAAATCGCCCGGGCGCTGGCCGCCAATCCTGACTTTCTGCTGCTGGATGAACCATTTGCCGGAATTGATCCCATTTCCATCAGCGACATTCAGCGCACCGCCCGCTACCTGGCCAGACGCGGCATCGGCGTCCTGATTACCGATCACAACGTGCGGGAAACGCTGGGCATCTGCGATCGAGCCTACATCGTCATCGACGGGCAGATCGTCAAGGAAGGCACACCGGAAGTCATTCTGGCTGACGAACAGGTGCGTTCGATGTATCTGGGGGAACAGTTCACTCTGTAACAGTTGCCGACGCTTTCAGCGCCGGATTTATTCAAAAAACCAGGTAATTGACCAGCGTCATCCAACCTCGTTGTCAACCTTAACCAGAGGCAGCGCTGTTTAAAATCAATCGCTGGCCTGTTTTTTGCGGTCCAGATACATAAAGATGGGAAAATTTATACTAGAATATAAATAAAGGCCGGCGGAAACCGGCACATCAGGGAATAAAAATTTTTAACCTATAAAGAACAGATGAAGCATTCGCTACAACTGAAAATCAGCCAGAGCCTGACCATGACGCCACAACTGCAACAGGCGATCAGGCTGCTGCAACTATCCAGTCTGGAACTGCACACGGAGATTCAGGACGCCCTCGACTCCAACATGATGCTGGAACTGGCCGAGGAAGAGTCGGAGGCCGAGACCGCCAGCAGCATCGAGACAGTATCTGCAAAACCGGAAATCGAAACCGCCCCGGTGGAACTGAACGATACCGTTGCCAAAGACAGCATCCCCGAGGAACTGCCGGTCGACAGCGCCTGGGAAGATATTTATGACAGCAATCTATACAGTTATTCGAAAACCCAGACCTCACTCGAATTTCAGGACCTGGAAAATCAGAACCGCAGTGAAACCTCCCTGCGCGATTATCTGCTCTGGCAATCCAACTTCGCCGTGGCCAGCGATACCGATCGCACCATTATCATGGCGATCATCGATGCCCTCGATGATGACGGTTACCTCACCAGCAGCGCGGAAGACATACTGGTGGCGCTAGGCCAGGACATGGAGGTGGAGGTCGATGAAGTCGAGGCCATGATCCGGCTGGTACAGACGCTGGAACCGGTCGGCATCGCGGCCCGGAATTTACAGGAATGTCTGAGCCTGCAACTGGCACAATGCGACGCCGCCACGCCCTGGTTACCAGAAGCACGGGAACTGGTGCATAACCACCTGCCGCTGCTGGCCGCGCATGATTACAACCAGTTGATGCGCCGCATGAAACTCAATCAGGACCAATTGTCGGAAGTAGTGACACTGATACAATCCATGAATCCGAGGCCGGGCGGCCAGGTTCAGGACATCCATATCCAGTATCTGACGCCTGATGTCTTCGTCAGAAAAATCAAGGGCGTGTGGCGGGTGGAATTGAATGCCGACTCGACGCCGCAACTGCGTATCAATTCCGGCTATGCCGGCATGATCAAACGCGCCGATAACAGCGTGGACAATAACTCCATGAAATCCCACCTGCAGGAGGCACGATGGTTTATCAAGAGCCTGCAAAGCAGAAATGAAACGCTATTACGGGTTGCCACCGCCATCGTGGAACGGCAGCGGGCGTTTCTGGAATATGGCGCGGAAGCCATGAAGCCACTGGTTTTGCATGACATCGCCGAGGTCCTGGGCATGCATGAATCGACCATCTCGCGGGTGACCACGCGTAAATACATGCACACTCCCCGTGGTATCTATGAACTCAAATATTTTTTCTCCAGTCATGTCAGTACCGATCTTGGCGGCGCCTGTTCATCCACGGCCATCCGGGCCCTGATCAAGAAACTGATCGGTGCGGAAAAACCGCAAAAACCCCTCAGTGACAGCAAGATTGCCGCGTTACTGGCGGACCAGGGGATCCGGGTCGCGCGCCGGACCGTCGCGAAATACCGGGAGGCCATGACTATCCCGCCATCCAATGAACGAAAGCGCCTGCTTTAATCCCGCAACTGCCTGCACAAACATGCTTGCCTGGCAACGACAAGCCCGTCAAAATTATAGTCTTCGATAATTCCGTCATGCATACGCATAATCGCCTGCATCCTCGCCACACCAGCATAAACGAACAGTCGGCCGGGCACCCAGGGGTCAGCTGACTGTAAAAAAAACACAAACTTGTAATCGTATACGGAGACCAATATGCAAATTAACCTCACTGGACATCACGTAGACATAACACCCGCAATACGTTCATATGTCGAAAATAAGTTCTCCCGTCTGGAGCGGCATATCGACAAGATGACCAAAATCCACGTCATCCTGTCGATAGAAAAGGAACGGCAAAAAGCCGAGGCATCGATCCTGGTTAATAAAGGCAAAATTTACGCGGACGCCCAGCACGAAGACATGTACGCTGCAATTGATGCGCTGACGGACAAGCTCGACCGCCAGATAAAAAAACATAAGGAAAAACTAACCGATCATCACCGCGGTGAAAAATCGCCGAAAGGAAGCGAGGCGGTTTGATATTTTCACGATATTCGACTTCAGGCAATTAATGACATTATGCCTTCCGCCCTGCCGTTATGGGCCGAGCCGGGCGAGACTGCTTGCAGACCGTAGTCAGTAAATCAGGCCATTTGCGACCATGGCTGGTTGACCGTCCGCCTTGCTGACTAGCCGCCCCGCTGTCGTCCGTTCGCGCCTCGAGGCAGTCATGCAGATAGTCGCTATACTCCCTCCCGTACCTACACTGATGGCGGCAACAACTGGTTGTGAACATCTGGACCTACTGGCCAAACTGGTGAACAAATTCAGCTATGAAAAGGCCTCCCGCCAATTGCAATCAGGGCCGTCCAGTGACAAGATTTACCACCTTCTTCTGAAAAGTTAGGCTGCGAGCATGACTGAAGCATCGAATCAAATCACGGTCGATCAATTGCTACTGCAATACGGCGATCGGCTTGAGTTAACCTGTGTGGCCGGCAAAACCGGTACGAACCGCATCATCGTACCGGAAAAAACCAACACCGCGATTGGCCCGGGGGCTGAAACCGCCCCACGGACTGGAATCACCAGCGAAAAATCACTGGTCGGCTATCTCAACCTGATACACCCGCACCAGATACAGATCATTGGCGGGGCGGAGTTGAAATATATCGACAGTCTGCGCGACATCACCCGGCATGACGCCATCAAGCAATTATTCAAGCACGAGCCGGCCTGCATTATCATCTCGGATAACCAGCGTGCGCCGGCATTCCTGAAGCGCAAGTGCAACGAACATAGCGTGCCCTTGATACAGTCGCCGGTTACCAGCACGAAACTGTCGGAATCACTGCATTATTACCTCGCCACCCTGTTCGCCGAGATCATCACCATTCACGGGGTGTTCATGGAAATTATGGCTATCGGCGTGCTGATAACGGGGCCGTCGGGCATCGGCAAGAGCGAACTGGCGCTGGAACTCATCACCCGCGGTCATCGGCTGGTGGCTGACGATGCGCCGCAGTTTTCCCAGCTGGCCCCCGACATCATTAACGGCACCTGCCCCGATGCCTTGCGGGATTTTCTGGAGGTGCGCGGTCTCGGCATCATCAATATCCGGCGGTTGTATGGCAATACCGCTATTAAAAACAATAAATACCTGCGCTTGATCGTGCGCCTGGAACCGCTCGACAAACAACAAATGCTGAGTATCGATCGGCTGGAAGGCAGTTATCGCACAAAAATTATCCTGGATACCGAGATCCCTGAAATCACGATACCGGTCGCACCCGGTCGCAATCTCGCCGTACTGCTGGAATGCGCCGCCCGCAATCACAGCCTGCGCATTGGCGGCTATAACGCCTCGAAGGAATTCATCAATAATCAACAACAGATAATCGAGCAGAGCAGCAACGGCTGATGCGTGGGAGCAAACGCAGATTAATCATCGTCAGCGGCCTGTCCGGCGCCGGAAAATCACAGGTATTAAACACCCTTGAAGACCTGGATTTTTACTGCATCGACAATCTGCCGCTCGGCCTGTTCAATCAACTGGCCGGACTACTCAGTGATGCTGATAACAATTTTCCCGCCCATGTCGGCGTAGGCATAGATGCCCGCAGCCCGGAGCATGATCTCTCACCCCTGCCGGACTCGATTAAAGCCCTGCTCGATACCGGCGTTGCCGTGGAACTGGTGTTTCTGGAGGCCAATAAGAATGTCCTGACGTCACGGTTTGGTGAGACCCGCAGAAAACATCCCCTATCCAGCAACAGCGTACCCCTGACGGACGCCATCGACCTGGAACGACGTCTCATGGAACGGCTGTCAGAGCTGGCCGATCTGCGCATCGACACCAGCCATACATCCGTGCATGAATTGCGGGATATTATCCGGCAGCGTCTGGCCAATCGGCCGGTGGGTTCCCTGTCCCTGCAATTCATTTCCTTCGGTTACAAGTATGGCGTACCACGCGACGCGGACTTTGTCTTCGACGTCCGTTGTCTGCCGAATCCTTATTGGCGGCCCGAGTTGCGCGACCTGACCGGCCGGGATCAGGCGGTCTGCGCTTATCTGGCGGGCCAGCCGGCGGTGGCCGATATGCATACTGAAATCAGAAACTTCCTGGAAAAATGGCTGCCGGCATTCGAGGCCGAGAACCGGAGTTATCTCGGCGTGGCTATCGGTTGTACCGGCGGTCGCCATCGCTCCGTGTATATCGTGGAAGAACTTTCGAAGCACTTCACCAATATGGGAAAATATATCGTGATTCGGCACCGGGATTTATAAGCTAAATGCAAACTAAATCGATTACCATCATCAACAAACTCGGCCTGCACGCCCGTGCCGCCGCACGCCTGGTACAACTCGCCTCCAGGTTCGATTGCGATATCAACATTATCCTGAATGGCAGAAAGGTGAACGGTAAAAGCATCATGGGCATCATGATGCTGGCTGCCTCCAAGGACACCACGGTGCAGATAACCACCGCCGGGCCGGACGAGCTGGTCGCCATGTCCGGACTCGAGGAGTTGATACAGGCCCGCTTCGGGGAAGATGAATGACCATCGCTTTGCATGGCAGTGGCGTCTCCCGCGGTATTGCCATCGGCAGGATCCATATCCTGGATCGCGGCCAAACCGACATACCGGAATACCGGATCGAGAGTCAGCAGATCGCTGGCGAGATTACGCGCTTGCATACCGCCGTCGCCACCGCCAGGCAACAGTTACGCTCGGTCCGGGAACATATTCCGGCCACGACCACGGTCGATATCTCCTCCTTCATCGACGCGCACCTGCTGATGCTCGAGGATGCGGTGCTGACGCAGGAGGCGGAGCGTTTGATCCGGGAACAGCAACTCAATGCCGAGTGGGCGCTGAAGCAGCAACGCGACGCCCTGGTGGCAGTATTCGAGGCGATGGATGACGCCTATCTGCGCACCCGTAAGGATGACGTGGATCATGTGGTCAACCGTATCCAGCGTATTCTGCGCAAACCCTCGCCGGCGGCGCACGAAATACCGGACAGCAAGCTGATCGGTCATATCATCCTGGCCGATGATCTGACCCCGGCCGACACCGTGCTCATGCAGCATCAGGGCATCGCCGCATTCGCCACCGAACATGGCGGGTTAACGTCGCACACAGCCATCCTGGCCCGGAGCCTGGGGATCCCGGCGGTAGTCGGGCTACATGAAGCGCGGCGCTATATCCATCAGGACGACCAGATCATCCTGGACGGCACCCGCGGCGTCATATTGATCGACGCGGACGCCCGCAGTCTCAAGGTCTACCAGGATCGACAGGAACGGGAGAGCAAATATTACTCAGGTCTCATCCGGCTGCGGGAGGCGCCGGCCCGCACGCAGGACGGAACCCATATTGAATTACTGGCCAATATTGAACTGCCCAGGGATTTCGATACGGTCCGGGTGGTTGGCGCCGCGGGCGTTGGCCTGTATCGCACGGAATTTCTGTTCATGAACCGTGAGCAGCCGCCTGATGAAGCGGAACATCTGCGCACCTATCTCGAGGTGCTGGATAAACTCAACGGCCTGCCGCTCACCATCAGGACCCTGGATCTGGGCGCCGACAAACAGGTCGATGGCGGCCGCCAGAAAGGGTCCGTACAGTCGAACCCGGCCCTGGGTTTGCGGGCCATACGCCTGTGTTTGAAGGAACCGTCCCTGTTTCTGCCGCAGTTGCGTGCCATCCTCAGGGCTTCCGCGCACGGCAATGTGCGCCTGATGCTGCCGATGATCTCGAATACCCAGGAAATCGAGCAGGTCCTGGTTATTATCGATGAGCTCAAGGCGGATCTGGATGCGGCAGGCATCCCTTATAATAAAAAGCTGCCGATCGGCTGCATGATAGAAGTGCCGGCAGCGGCCATCTGCGCCGACATCATCGCCAGCCTGCTGGACTTCCTGTCGATCGGCACCAACGATCTGATTCAGTACACCATGGCCATCGACCGGGTCAATGATGAAGTCAACTATCTCTACGATCCCCTGCACCCGGCCGTATTAAGACTTATCAGTTCGGTGCTGCGGGCCGGGCGGGAGGCGAACATTCCGGCCGCCATGTGTGGAGAAATGGCCGGCGATAAACGCAACACCCGCCTGTTACTGGGATTAGGACTGCGTGAATTCAGTGTGCATCCCGCCAATCTGCTGGAAGTGAAGGAGACCATCACCGAAAGCAATATCGACCACCTGCAAACCCTGGCACAACAGGCGTTGTTCGCCAGGAGCAGCAAGGAGGTTGATATGATTATGGAGCAGATGAATTCCGGCCTGTTTTAAGAATGCTCTGAATTAAACAGAGACTCCTTAAGCCTCCATCGTCAGAGCTCTCATTAGCAGGCCGATGACTGTCACACATTTCCATTCTCTTTTTCCGTTCGCCACTGTTACACTGCCGACCGGCAACGCAGCCAGCGGCAATCACAAAAATGACTGAACTGACAACCCAAGCCAGCCTGCTCGAGGCACTGGAGTCCGGACAATACGATCGGGTGCGCGAATTACTGGCCGCCCTGCACCCGTCAGAAATAGCTGATTTGCTGGAAAGCCTGCCCGCCAGATCGCGGGAAATGCTGTGGGGACTGATCGAACCGGGCCAGGAGGGCAATGTGCTGTCGCATGCCCAGGATGCGGTGCGGGCCGGATTGCTGGAGCTGATGCAGCCGGAACAGGTCGCCGACGCGACCATCGGCCTGGCGACGGATGATGCCGCCGACATCCTGCAGGACCTGCCTGACGAGGTCATCGATTCCGTACTGCTGTCCATGGATGCCCAAAACCGGGCGCGGGTCAGCACCATTCTTTCCTATTCGGAGGATAGCGCCGGCGGCCTGATGAATACCGACGTGGTGTCGGTGCGGGCGGACGTCACTGTGGACGTCGTCTGCAGATACCTGCGGCAACTGGGGAAACTGCCGGAACATACCGACAGTCTGATGGTAGTGGACCGCCAGAGCCTGTACACAGGCACGCTGCCATTGTCCTCCGTCCTGACCATGAAGCCCGACGACATGGTTGGTGAGATCATGCAGTCCGGCATGGCGATCCCGGCCACCACGCCAGACCATGAGGTCACCAGGATCTTCGAGCAACGCGATTTGTTATCCGCAGCCGTGGTTGATGAACAAGGCAAATTACTCGGCCGCATTACCGTCGATGACGTGGTCGACGTGATCCAGGACGACGCGGAGCAGGCCGTATTCAGCATGGCCGGACTGGGCGAGGATGATATGTTCGCGCCGGTGCTCTTCAGTGCCAAGCGCCGGGCAATCTGGCTGGGGATTAATTTAATGACCGCCTTCCTGGCCTCGTGGGTGATCGGCCGTTTCGAGCACACCATCGAACAACTGGTCGCGCTGGCCGTGCTCATGCCCATCGTCGCCAGCATGGGTGGCAATGCCGGCATCCAAACTCTGACCATCGTCGTGCGCGGTCTGGCTCTGGGTCAATTAAGCAAATCCAACGTGCCATCGCTGTTGCTGAAGGAATTCGCCGTCGGCGCCCTGAATGGTGTGGTCTGGGCCTGCTTGGTCGCGCTGGTCGCCACCATCTGGTTCGGCAAAATCGCGCTGGGGGTCATCATCGGCCTGGCGATGATGGTTAATCTGCTGACAGCGGCCGCGGCCGGCGCCCTGATACCTTTGACATTGAAAAGGCTGGGTATCGATCCCGCGGTCGCCAGCGGGGTACTACTGACAGCGGTAACCGACGTGGTCGGCTTTATGACTTTTCTGGGTCTGGCGACGATTTTTTTGTTGCCTTAACCCACATTTCTCACCGCTGCCGCAGCGCAGCTACCAGTTGAACAAGACCCATTGCGGGACGCGGGGGGTATTGTAGATGTCGCTCATCTTGCCTTCCATCTGGCCGTCGCCGTTTTCATCGATGAGGTAGTATGGCTTGCCGACGAAAGGCGTGACCTTCACCATGTATAAGTGTCCATTCAATCGATACTCCTCGATGACTTCCTGTTCGGTGCGGATGATGGAGATCTCCGGCTCTATCGTCTCCCCGCTTTCGATGGGATCGGGCAACTCCGGCGGCAGAGGGACGTCCGCGAATTCCTCCTGGACCGGTTCCGTTTGTTCGGATTGGGCATGCACCAATGCCGACAGCGCCAGCAGGTTTATCAGTATCGAGATAAATTTCTTCATTACCAAAAATTATAGATGATTCGGTTGCCGATCCAGGTCCTCATGCAACAGGTCCCGGCCCTGATAAAAAGTTAAGATCGTGTCGATAACCTGCTGCGGGGTATCAACCACCTGGATCAGATTGAGATCATCCTCGTTTATGGTGCCTTCCGCAACCATCGTTTTCCGGAACCAGCTGATCAGGCCGCGCCAGAATTTCGAGTTGACCAGGATGATAGGGATGCGCTTGCTCTTGCCGGTCTGCGTCAAGGTCAGGATTTCCGCCAGCTCATCCAGAGTGCCGAAACCGCCCGGTAATACGATATAAGCCGAAGCGTATTTCACGAACATCACCTTGCGGGAAAAAAAATGCCGGAAGTACAGGGACATGTCCTGGTATTTATTGGCTAGCTGTTCGTTCGGTAACTGGATATTCAGACCGATGCTCGTGGATTTGCCCTTGAAGGCGCCTTTGTTGAAGGCCTCCATCATGCCGGGACCGCCACCGGAGACGACGCTGAAACCGGCATCGGAGATCAGGCGCGCGATGGCGACGCCAAGCTTGTAATTAGGATGCCCCGGTTTGCAACGGGCCGAACCGAACATGCTTACCGATGGTCTGATCCCGGAGAGCTTTTGAAAGCCCTCGACGAATTCAGCCATGATCTGAAATATTTTCCAGGATTCCTGGGTCAGGTCTGCATCGCTGATCATGGGTTGGGAAGATTCCGGGTTTTCATTCATAATGCTGCACCATGGCTGGCCTCTTCGACACATAATACAATACTTTGTCCGCACCCAGAAAAACCCTGCTGTTGATTGATGGCTCGTACTATCTGTTTCGTGCCTATTTCGCGACGCAGGGGCAGGGACTGACCAACTCGCGCGGTGAACCGACCGGGGCCATCTTCGGTGTTATCAATATGCTGAATCGGACGACGGAGGACGTGCAGCCGGATTATATCGCGGTGGTCTTTGACGCCAAGGGTAAGACATTCCGGCACGATGTTTATCCGGAATACAAGGCCAACCGGCCGCCCGCGCCGGAGGATCTGGTGCGGCAGATCGCGCCTATCCACGATCTCATCAGGGCCCGGGGCGTGCCGTTGCTGGTTATCGACGGTGTCGAGGCCGATGACGTCATCGCCACGCTGGCGCTGGCGGCGGACCAACAGGGCCTGGCGACGGTCATTGCCTCCGGCGACAAGGATCTGGCGCAAATCGTTTCCGCGAATATTCATCTGATCAATACCATGGACAACACGCGTCTTGACCCGTCAGGCGTCAAGGATAAATTCGGTGTACCCCCGGAACGGATCGTCGATTACCTGGCCCTGGTGGGAGACAGCGTTGACAACGTCCCCGGGGTGCCCAAGGTCGGCCCCAAGACGGCGGCAAAATGGCTGGCCGAATACGGCTCCCTGGCCGGTGTCATCGAGCATGCGGCGGCGATACCGGGCAAGGTTGGCGAAAGTCTGCGCGCCAGCCTGGATCAACTGCCGCTCTCAGCACAACTGGTCACGCTTAAAACCGATGTCGCCCTGCCCGTGACCCCGGACCGCCTGGTGCCAGAGAAACCGGACCTGGACCGGTTGGCTGAGCAATACCGGCGCTGGGAATTCCGCAATCTGCTGGCAAAACTCCAGCAGAACCCTAATGCAGCCGCGCCAGCTCCAGCCGCTCCTGCAATGACGCCAGCCGTGGCGGTTTATGAAACCATTCTGACGGATGCCGATCTGGATCGGTGGTTACGGAAATTAGCCACGGCGGAACTGATCGCGCTGGATACCGAGACCACCAGCCTGGATTACATGGCCGCGGAACTGGTCGGGATCTCTTTTTCCATACAACCGCATACGGCAGCCTATATCCCGTTAGGCCACGCTTACCCCGGCTGCCCGGCGCAGCTTGATCGTGGCCGGGTGCTGGAAAAACTGCGGCCTTTGCTGGAATCGGCCAGCGTTAGGAAACTGGGACACAACCTGAAATATGACCGAAGCGTGTTGCTGAATCATGGCATCACCCTGAACGGCATCGCGCACGACACCATGCTGCAATCCTACATCCTGGACAGCACCGCCACGCGGCATGACATGGACACGCTCGCCAAAAAATATCTGGATTACGACACTATCCATTATGAGGACGTGGCCGGCAAGGGGGCAAAACAAATCCCCTTCGCCGCGGTAACCGTTGAGACAGCCACGCGTTATGCCGCTGAAGACGCCGACATCACGCTGCGGCTACATCAATATTTCTGGCCGCGGCTGACTCAACACGGCGGTCTGCATAATGTTTATCAGACGATCGAGATGCCCCTGCTGGAGGTTTTGTCGCGAATGGAACGAAACGGGGTATTGATAGATGCTGCGGTATTACGCCGGCAGAGCGTGGAACTGACACAGGAGATGCTGCGGATCGAACAGGCTGCCTACGCAACTGCAGGGCAGTCCTTCAATATGAGTTCGCCAAAACAAATTCAGGCAATCCTCTACGAACAGATGCAACTGCCGGTGCTGGTCAGGACGCCCAAGGGCCAGCCATCCACGGAGGAGTCGGTGTTGCAGGACCTGGCGCAGGAATACGAATTGCCCCGGCTGATCCTGGACTACCGCAGTCTCAGCAAACTGAAAACCACCTATACTGACAAGCTACCGCAGCAGATCAGCAAACTGACCGGCCGGGTGCATGCCTCTTTTCATCAGGCCGTGGCCTCTACCGGCAGATTGTCATCATCCGATCCCAATCTGCAGAACATCCCCATCCGCAGTGGCGCCGGCAGAAAGATCCGGCAGGCTTTTATCGCCAACCCCGGATGCAAGATTTTGTCTGCGGATTATTCGCAAATCGAGCTGCGCATCATGGCGCACCTGTCAGAGGACGCAAGCCTGCTGGCCGCCTTCAATCAGAACCTGGATATACACCGGCGGACCGCAGCGGAGATCTTTGCCGTTTCCCTTGAGGCGGTAAGCGAGGACCAGCGCCGCGCCGCCAAGGCCATCAACTTCGGTTTGATTTACGGCATGTCACCTTTCGGGCTGGCCAAACAGCTCGGCATCGGCAGGGCCGAGGCCAAAGAATATGTCGATCGCTATTTCGCCCGTTACCCGGCGGTGAGGAAGTTCATGGAACAGACCAAGCTCGCCGCCCATGACCTTGGTTATGTAGAAACTGTCTTTAACCGGCGGCTATACCTGCCGGAGATCAATTCCCGTAACAGTGCCCGGCGGCAATACGCGGAACGAACTGCCATCAATGCCCCCATGCAGGGCACGGCAGCGGATATCATTAAAATCGCGATGATTGCCATCGACAAACACTTGTCGGGTTTAAACCATGATGTCCGGATGATCATGCAAGTACATGATGAACTTGTATTTGAAGTGGCGACCGAGAAAATTACCGAAATCCAGGATCTCATACGCCACGATATGGAAGGTGCCGCTCAACTCAGGGTGCCGCTGGTCGTCGACATAGGTATAGGCGAAAACTGGGATAAAGCACACTAATGACTTTGCCAATACATGTTCCTGATTCCACAGGCACGGGAATGGGTTATACTATCGGCACTTGGTATGATCAAGACTGCAAATATTTCATATTGAACGATTAATGCAATCCTTTATCGACCTGTGCTAACATTTGCAAAAATAATGAAGCCGGCATTAATTTTAGTTTAAGACCCCGCACTCACCGACACCACTCTCAAGCAACTGTCCGCGCTGCTAAAGGAACATCAGATGCTCTTGATCCCCGCAATTGATATCAAAGACGGCAAATGTGTGCGCCTGCGCCAGGGCCGCATGGAGGACGTAACGATTTACGGCGAGGACCCGGTTGAAATCGCCGGGCGCTGGGTGGACGCAGGCGCCAGGCGTCTGCACATCATCGACCTGAATGGCGCGGTTTCCGGGCGCCCCGGCAATGCCGACATCATTCACAATATCGCGGACAGCTACCGCGGCATTACCCTGCAGGTGGGCGGCGGCATTCGTGACGAAGACACTATTCAGACTTATCTCGATGCGGGCGTCGAATATGTCATCATCGGCACGCGGGCTGTTACCACGCCACATTTCGTGTCCGATGTGTGTCTTGAGTTCCCCGGCCATATCATCGTCGGCCTCGACGCCAAGGACGGCAAGCTGGCAACCGAGGGCTGGTCCAAGCTGTCCCATCACGACGCCGTCGACATGGCCCAACGTTTCGAGGAAGAGGGCGTGACTTCCATCATCTTCACCGATATCAGCCGAGACGGGATGATGACAAAAATCAACATCGAATCGACCGTCGGGCTGTGCAAGCACATCACTATTCCGGTTATCGCCTCCGGCGGCATCTGCGATCTGGAGGATATTGAGGCGCTCTGCAAGGTAGCGCATGAGGGTATCGAGGGTGCGATCACGGGGCGGGCCATCTATGAAGGCACGCTCGATTTTCGAGAGGCGCAGCGCCTGGTCAGCAAGCTTTGTCCAGCGCCATAATCTGATCATGCCACTGGCAAAACGTATCATCCCGTGCCTGGATGTCGATGCCGGCAGGGTGGTAAAGGGCGTCAGATTCGTTGATATCGTCGATGCAGGCGATCCGGTCGCGGTGGCGCGCCGCTATGATGAACAGGGAGCAGATGAACTCGCCTTTCTCGACATCACCGCCAGCAGCGAGGGGCGTGACACCATGGTACATGTGGTCGAACAGGTCGCCGCGCAGGTGTTCATCCCCTTGACGGTAGGCGGAGGCATCAGGACCATAGAGGATATCCGGCGCATGTTGAATGCCGGCGCTGACAAGATCAGCATTAACACGGCGGCGGTCAAAAACCCCGGCTTCGTCGCGGCAGCCGCCAAACAATTCGGTTCCCAATGCATAGTCATCGCCATTGACGCCAAACAAATCTCAGCGGACCCGGGCCAGCCGCGCTGGGAAGTCTTCACGCATGGCGGCCGCAACCAGACCGGTCTGGATGCGATAACCTGGGCCCGGCGCATGTGTGATCTCGGGGCCGGCGAAATTCTTTTGACCAGCATGGATCGGGACGGCACGCGCGAAGGTTTTGATCTGGCCTTAACCTGTGCCGTCAGTGACGCCGTGAATATTCCGGTTATTGCCTCAGGCGGAGTCGGTTCGCTTAAACATCTGGTTGATGGGATAATAGCGGGCAAGGCCGATGCCGTACTGGCCGCCAGTATCTTTCATTTTGGCGAGCACACCATCCAGGAAGCAAAACGCTTGATGGCAAGCCATAATATCGAGGTCAGACTTTAAAGCATATGGTCGACGAATCGGCAACCTGGCTGGATGAAATCAGCTGGAACAGCGATGGACTGGTGCCCGCTATCGCCCAGGAGCAGGGCACGGGCAAGGTGCTGACACTGGCCTGGATGAACCGTGAGTCATTATCTTTGTCTATCAAGGAGGGCCGGGCCGTGTACTGGTCCAGATCCAGACGGAAGCTGTGGCGCAAGGGTGAGGAATCCGGCCATGTACAGGTTATCAAAGAAGTCCGGCTGGATTGTGACAAGGATACCATCCTGCTTATCGTCAAGCAGGAGGGCGGCATCGCCTGTCACACCGGTCGACAGAGTTGTTTCTACCAGAAGCTGACGGGTAATAAATGGCAGGTCGTTGAGCCGGTCCTTAAAGACCCCAGCGAGATCTACCGGTAACAACCGCATTGTTTATTCGTGCCCTGCTTATTCAGGGATGAATATGCAGAGCTTCTCAATTTATTAACTACCGCAGGTTGCATATATGTCCGACATACTGGCACAACTGAGCAAGACCCTGAATGAGCGCAAACAGGCTGATCCCGCCAGTTCATATACCGCCGCTCTCTTCGCCGCAGGCCCGGAGGCGATACTGAAAAAGATCGGCGAAGAAGCGACCGAGGTTGTGATCGCCGGCACAGCCGGCAACAAAAGTGAAATTGTGCACGAAACAGCGGACCTCTGGTTTCATACTCTGGTGCTGTTGTCGCATTATGGCTTGACCGCTGATGATATCCTGGTGGAGTTAAAAGGACGTGTGGGGCGCTCCGGCCTGGACGAAAAAACCAGTAGAAACAATAAATTAAAGTAAGCATATAGGGACTGCCTATATAAAAAGTGACCCTGCTGGCCAAGCACGGCCTGGCGTGTCGTGCGGTTCAGCGACACAACCACAGTTATCAGGTTCGCGGCGGCTGCGACAGGCTTTGCTTTTTGGATAAATTTTCACTATTAAAGGTATAATGATCCTGTTTTTACCGGAGAACCTTCATGAAGTTTAGTATTTGGGAATTATTGGTTATTGCATTGATAGTGGCGCTGTTATTCGGCACCAAGAAATTGCGGTCGCTGGGCGCGGATCTGGGCAGCGCTGTCAAAGGCTTTCGCTCCGCCATGACCGATGCCGAGAAGGAGGCGCAAAAAGACGTCCTTGATGATAACGAGGCGAAAGCCAGTCAGGTGATAGACGGCGAAGTCGTAGCAAAAAAGGATGTTTCCCAGAAAGCCTGAGCAGCCATCACTTCCGATTCCTGGCAGTATTCGTACCCTAATCCATGTTTGATATCGGATTCTGGGAAATCATTCTAATCGGGGTAGTTGCATTACTGGTCGTCGGCCCGGATAAATTTCCCGGCCTGATACGCGATGTGGCACGGTGGGCGGTCAAGCTCCGGCGCTTCGTCATGGACACCAAGCGCGAGATCGAGCGTGAGATAAAGTTTGACGATATCGAAAAAGAGCTCAAGGCCGGGGCCAAGGGTCTGGACTACAAGCCCACGCCGACTCCGGAAACAAAACCTGACGCCGCTGAACGCGATCAAAACGTGGTAGACAAACAGTCCGCGGCCTGATTTTTTAATTTGATTCCAGGCGTCCAAATTTTTCATGTGGTGGAAGAAAGACAATAACAGGCCGTCCGATCAGGAGCAGACCCTGCTTTCGCACCTGACTGAATTACGCGATCGCCTGTTACGGTCCATCGGTTGTATCTTGCTGGTCTTTTTGGCCCTGTCCTTTTTCGCCAACGACATTTACACCCTGATAGCCGGACCGCTGCTGACACAACTGCCCGAGGGCGGCATGATGATCGCGACGGAGGTTGCATCTACATTCCTGGTGCCTTTCAAGCTGACTTTTTTTGTTTCAATCTTCATCGCCATGCCTTATCTTTTGTACCAGGCTTGGGCCTTCGTCGCACCCGGCCTGTATGAAAACGAACGTAGTTTCGCCGTGCCATTGTTGTTACTGAGCATCATGCTGTTCTATCTTGGGACCTGTTTCGCGTTTTTCGTCATCTTTCCGATCATGTTCAAGTTTTTTGCCCTGTCGGCACCGGAGGGTGTGTCTTTTATCCCGGACATCGGCCAGTATCTGAAATTCGTGTTGGGACTGTTTTTCGCTTTCGGCATATGCTTCGAAGTGCCGGTACTTACCATCCTGCTGGTCAAATCCGGGATAACAACGGTTCGTGCCATGACCGAAAAAAGGCCTTATGTGATCGTTGGCGCCTTCACCGTCGGCATGCTGCTGACCCCGCCGGATGTCCTCTCGCAAACCCTGCTCGCCCTGCCGATGTGGGGCCTGTTTGAGCTGGGTCTGCTGTTATGCCGATATTTGATGCCTGCGGCAGAAAATCTGGAAGAACAGGAAAGCAGTTGATCCACTGCTCATGACTGCTCCCAGGGCAGGTTATGCACACGCCAGCCATTGACGGTGTTGCGGTGTTTGTTCTGATCCCGGTCGCCCTCAAAGCCTTCCGCAATATTGTATACATGGGCAAATCCTCGGGCTTGCAGAGCCTCGCCGGCCTTATGTGAACGTACGCCGCTTCGGCACAACGCCAGAACGGTCAGATCCTCAATTCGCCCGATCTGTGGGAATAATACGGCCAGCGCAGCCCTGACCTTGTCGACGAAGTTCTCATCCACCACCCAGTCCGGCGGCTCTTTCCAGGGAATATTGATAGCCCCCGGCGGGTGTCCCACATATTCAAATTCGATACGTGATCGCACATCCAGCAGAATGGCGTGCGGATCGGCGGCCAGCATTTGCCAGGCCACGGGAGGCTTAACTTCTTTGATCAATCTGATATTCCCAGGTGTTACGAATTTTTATAAGGGCGCTACTGCTTTGCCAGGCGTGCCTGCTACGTCCGGGGCCCCGCTCTGTTGTATTATGGGACGAATCGGTTCCGGTGAAAAGTTTGTTTGTATTGACGGCATTAAATATGTTGCAATACAGCGTTTGAGAAAAATGATTTTACAGCACGGGAGAATTGCATGACCTTTGATGACCGCGATGGAGTCATCTGGCTCGACGGCGAATTTTTACCCTGGCGTGATGCCAGGATACACGTGCTCACCC